>JAGPGE010000226.1 GCA_018056145.1 Armatimonadota bacterium | reverse complement strand
CCTTCAGGTACGCCCAGCAGTCGAAGGCTTCTTCGCCCGCAGGAACGCTGGAGGGTATCCACAGGTCGAAGGACAGCTTCGTGTAGCCCGTCCAGTCGCGCCAGGGGGTGTATGAGACGCCGAAGCCATCCGGCAGCTTGCCCTCGACACGCAGGCTCTGAATGCCGCCGCGCGCCATCTCGGCCGAGAAGCTGACTGACTTCGTCGCCGGGTCCAGTGCGCTGGGCAGCCACTTCTCATTGAGGGGCGACCCCTCGTCCTCGAAGCCGAAAAAGACCGGCTCGGGCCCGGTGTGTCCCACCGTTGCGGCAGTGAGGAGCACCAGTGCGCAGAGCGCAAGGTTGCGCGGGAAATCCATTGAGCGACCTCCTGATCTCGGGATTGACGCGAGCAGACTCAAGGCTCAACTGCCCAATGGAAGGGCCAGCCAACCTCGGCCATCTGCTTGATCCCGAGATACCCGAGAATTGACACTTCCAGCATCCCGTTGGTTGTGGTCCGGCCGCACCCGCCGGTCGGCGCGCGGTCGAGGAAGTCCCGCCAGCCTCTTTCGACGGACCAGCGGCGGTCAAGTTCGGAGAGCCAGTCCTGGAAACGCTCGTCGGGCCCCACGGTGTCCAGGTATTCCGTGAACAGCCAGTAGACATAGGGCCCCACCCAGAACTCCAGCGGGTACTCGAACTTGCGGCCCCGGATCCAGCAGTCGTCGGTGACGTACCGGTAGGCTCTCTTCGTGGCAGCCGCCGCCCTTTGTGCTTCTTCGGTGCGCCCCGCGTACCTGGTGGCGAGATAACAGCCGAACATGCCCTCTCCCACGTAGATATTGCCCAAGAAGGTGTGGCAGCCGCCCTCAACCACATCTTCGCACTGCCAGTCGAACCACCCGTTGGGCTTCATCTTCCTGTCGCACCAGCGGACAGTGTTGTCCATGACCTCCCACCACTTCTCCGGCACCGACTCGCCCAGAAACTGCATGGCGTAGGCATAGTATGACAGCCCGGCCAGCGCCCGGCCCAGGTAGACGTCGCACTGCCGGCCCTCCTGGTGGTAGACGACCTGCCGGACCGTCCCGTCCACGGCCTCCTGCAGATGGAGGTGGCGCATGACGGAGGGGATCCCGTCGGAATCCTGCAGCGAGTGAGCGACGATGAAGTCCGCCGCCTTGCGGCAGGCCCGGCTCAGTTCCCGCGCGTACTCCTCGCGACCGGGGATGCCGCTGTAGTAGATGATTCCGTATGCTAGCGGGCGAATCCACTCGCCGACCTGGTTCGAATCATACGCGCCGAAGGCGTTGGTGCGGCCGCCCTTGCCTATCCCTTCATCCGCAAGCTGGTTGACCCAGGTGATCGTCCCTCCGCCGGGAGCCTGCATGTTGTCAATCATGCTGCGGAAACTGTCCTCAAGCAGCCCCTCGACATACCGGCAGCGCTCCGTGTCGCCGGACTTCCGAAAAGCCTCCGCCGCGAGAACCAGCCCGGTATCCCCGGCCTCATTCCCCTCGGTATGCTTGCCCGTGGAGTGCGCAAAGAGCTGGATGAACTCGGGGTAGGTTTCGCGTTCTAGCGGATCGTAGACGTGCGGCAGCGCGATCTGCGTCCGGCACATGATGTCGCCGTGCAGCAGGTCGCGCACCCACTGCACCATTCCCGAGCGGATGGACAGTACGGTATAGGTCATGCTCTCATCGGGCTTGCGGATGTACAGGTCGTCCGATCCCACCCGACCGCCCAGCACGGATTTCCCGTCGCGCCGGACATCGGCGACAACCAAGTAGTACCCGGGCGCGAGGTCGGTTGTGGGGAAAGCGCGCGTGAGTCTAGAAACCTGCCCCGAGGGCACACTGTCACCCAACGGCATCCGCTGCTCCGTCTCCTGGCCGCTGAAGACCTCGTGGAACCGGATCACCAGTTGGTCATCAGCCGCGAGAGATACATCAGATCCCGTCTCGAAGACCATCAGAGCCGGCACGGCCTCAGCGCCATGGTCCTGGATCACCGCCTGCTCGCCAGTGTCGGCGCGCTTCCCCAACCACAGGCCCATCGCGGCGTCACCATCCGCCAGCCGGCTCAGTTCCTTCTCCAGGTTGCACAGCTGGAAGCCGCCAACCGTGAAGACTAGCTTGTCACCGTGCTGGTACTCGTCCTCGCACAGGAAGAAGTGCAGTCGATCCACGAGATTGATGCTCGGCAGGTCGCGGATGCGGTGGGTCACCAGCGTCCACTGTCCCGGCTTGAGCGGGGGCAGCGCTGTGTTGATGCGCAGGGCACCGTCGGTCCAGAGGATGAAGCGGATGCTCCCCTTGCGGTCAAGATCGGTATCGCAGCGAATCCAGTACTGGAGCGCGTCATAGCCTGAGAAGTCCAGCGGCGGGGAGGGCACTGTCTCGAAGGATGGCCAGCCCATGGGATATTGACCGGCGTTCTTGTGATCGATCGCCACATCAAACCGCCAACACGGACCGCCCCAGGGCCCAGTCCGGTCCCACAGGGATAAGGTCCCCTCGTTCCCTCCGGAGCTTCGCCATCGCAGGTCGAAAAGCGTGTCGAGTCTCCGGGTTTCGGTCGCATTTGCTTTCTCGATCCACGACTGCCAGGGGAGCAGCCGCTCTCCCTGTGCGGAAGCGATTCCGGCGATGAGGGCGCAGATTGCGCAGAAGTTCCGCATGTGGGCCCGTCCCCTCTCGTGTGATGGTTCCGGCCATTTCGCTGAAAGGACCCGCTCTGCCTTCCGCCGGTCCACTTTGTCGACTGCTTTGTCTGTGCCGCCGCGGGAGGGGTGCTGTCCGTCTCGCGGGTACTTCCGCGTCGTCTGATCGCTGGCCCCAACATGTTTGGAGATAGCGAGTGGGACTCTGGTTTTACAGCCTGGGAAGCGGGCGGCAGCCTCTAGCCGCGGGTGAAGTGGAGCGAAGCGGAGTTGAACCCGTGGATTCCGGCCCGAAGCGGCTCCTGAGCCCCCAAAGGGGGCGGCACAATACCGGTCCACCCAACGGGGTCGTGCCGCTCCCCGTCAAGGGCTTGGAGGTCTGCCGCGCCGGTGTCTCTTCCGACAAATGCACCCATCACAGCGCCCCCCCAGTTGACCCCGAGTCTGTATGGTGTAAACTGTGGTTCGGGCACACCGAAGCACCCGGATCGGTCGGGAAAAGCGCCCTGAAGAGGACTCATCGATGCATTTGTTCGATACGCACTGCCACACAGAGTTGTCCGCCTGTGCCGAAGATGTTAGCCTTGAAATGTACCAGGAACTCGCGACAGCTTCCGACGTCTGTTTCGCCATCACGGACCACAGCGCCCACATCTTCTACCCACCCGGCAAAGCCTGGGCTTTCTGGGGCGATGACGCTCGCGCGATATTCGACGCCAACTACAAACAGGGGCTGGACCAGTGCGCGGAATATCTGGAGTGGCTCGAAAACGGGCGCCGGGGGAACATGCTCATCGGCGTGGAACTGGACGTATTCGCGGACGGCACAATGGTGTTCGACCCTGACCTCCTGCCGCGCCTGGACATCATCGTGGGCGCGGTGCACGGGATTCGGGCGCTCAGCAGCGAGCTTTCGGACGACAAGGTTGCGCAGGAGTTCATTGCCCGGACCCTTGCGCTGTGTGATATCGGCGCGGACACCCTCGCTCACCCCTTCCGGGAATGGGCGCAAAAGAAGCGCGAAGTGCCCCAATCCCTGGTCGAGTGGCTTGTGAGTACGGCGCGGGAGCATAGCATCGCTCTCGAGCTTAACTGCCACTACCAGGTGCCCGACTGCGACCGTTCCATGCTGCGCCTCTGCCGCGAAGCCGGAGTGACGGTCTCCATCGCCACCGATACCCACAGGGCCCACGAGTTCGGAGATTTCGCCTACCATCGCCTGCTCCTCGACGAGGTGGGCTATGCGCCATCTGACTGGGCCGAGCTTCTGCTGCAACCGTCCGCGGTCACGGGCTGACGGCTCGACGCGCGCAGCAGACTTCGCCATTCCTCAAGAGTTACAGGTCGGAGGAACAAACACATGCGGGATGACCAGAACGAACTGTGGATCACGCGGGGCTTCGAGGGGTTTTCGCGCGGGCAGATGGCAAACGCGGGACAGAACCTGTACGTCTCGCGCGCGGGGGTACTCCAGCGCATCCACCAGTTCGACCTCAACCGCGATGGCTTCGCCGATGTCCTGATTTGCAACAGCCAGAATCATTGGGAGCGCCCGCCGATCTATGTCTACTCGGATCCCCTGGGCCGGCCCGAACTGCTCGAGCTCCCATCGGACGGGGCGATTGCCGGGGTCGTGGCCGACCTGAACGGCGACGGCTACGACGACCTCGCCCTGGCGATGCGCTACAACGGCACACGCACGGACCTGAACGCCCTGATCTACTACGGCGGCCCCGGCGGTCTCAGTCAGGAACGCTGTATCAGCCTGCCCGCACCGGCGGCGTCGTCCATCGCAGCCGGAGACTTCAACGGCGACGGGCGCATGGACTTGGCCATCATCACATCAGGACGTCTGCGGGTCTTCAACCAGGGCGACTTCGGCTTCGAGCGCGAAGTGTATACCGACCTGGACGTCAAGGCTGACCAGATCGTCGCCGCCGACCTGGACGGCGACGGCTACTGCGACCTGTACCTTCTTTCATCAGCCGGGCCGCCGAGAGTAGCCTGGGGTGGCCCCGAAAGTGTCAGCGCCGACGCGATCACAGCAGTCCCAGTGGCCGCCCGGGCCACGCAGGAAGCGGCGTCCGAGACCGCGCCGGAACCCGAGGACCACGTCACTGCGGCCCAGGCCGTGGCGGGCATTCTGCAGCTCGGCGGATTGCCGCACCTGTTCGTCCCCCTCGCCGACCGCGTTCTGCTGGTTCCAGTGCAGGGACGAGCGTTCGGAGAACCGCTTGTGCTGGCGTGCAAGTCGTGCATCAGCGCAGCGATTGGCGACGTGAACGGCGATGGTTACCCGGACCTCGTGTTGGCGGCCCGGGACGACAGTTCGGGAACGGAGAGCTCCTGGTGCTACTGGGGTGACGCGGACGGGTTCTCCGATAACAGGCGCGCGCCGCTGGCCACCTCACTGGCCTGCGATGTCGCGGTGGGGCATCTGGATGACAGTCAGTGCGCCGCGGTGGTCATTGCAGCCGAACGCGATGAAGTCACATTCTCTGTTCCGTCGCTGGTTTTCAGGGGCACGCCCGGGGGAATCGATCCAGCGCCTGTCCGTCTGCTCACCCACAACGCCCGCCGGGCGCTCATCGGCCACTTCCGGGGTGCGGGCCGGCCCGAGTTGGTCTTCGTGAACCACCGGGCCAGACGCAGCGGAGGCGATATCGACCCGGTCATCTACACTGGTGGGCCGGAGGGTTTCGCTGCTGAGCGGCGCATCCATCTCAAGGGCCGAGACTGCGTGGACGCCCTGTGCGCGGACATTTTCGACAGGAACCTGGTGGACATCGTCACCGCGAACTGTTCGGAGAACGCAGTGGATCTTGACCCGGGATCCTTCCTCTTCATGGGACGCACGGAAGGTTACCAGTACGAGCCCGACGTAGTGTTCCCCACGGTGCGCGCACACGGTGTGGCGTGCGGCGACATCAACCGCGACGGCTATCTGGATCTGATCTTCGGCGGGTTCCAAAACTCCGAACTCCTGGTCTACTACGGCGGCCCCGAGGGCTTCGACGTCGCTAACCCGCGGCGGCTGCAGATGGAGATCGACGGGGTGACGTACAGCGAGACCCGGTGGATCCTGCTGGCCGACCTGAACAACGACGGCTGGCTGGACCTGTTCGTGCCTCACATCAACGCCGACCGGAGCTTCATCCTCTGGGGCGGGCCTGAGGGCTTCGACATCTCGCGCCGCCAGATGATCTGCGCCCGTCACGCTTCCTGTGCACAGGCGGCGGACCTCACGGGCAACGGCTGGCTGGACCTGGTGGTCGGGGGGCACGCACCGAGCCTGAGCGGGCCCCACGATTCCTTCGTGTACGTCTACTGGAACGGGCCCGATGGGATCCGCGAGGAGAACCGCACCGAACTCCCGGCGTACGGAGTCAATGCGCTGCAGCTGGCGGACTTCGACGGCGACGGCATTCTCGATCTGTTCGTCTCCAACTACCACGAAGGTCGAACCCGGGACGTGGATTCCTTCATCTACTGGGGGCAACCGGGCGGGCGCTTCGACGCCGAAGACCGCAAGCGCATCTTCATGCATTCGGCGTCAGGGTGCGTCGCGGCGGACTTCGACGAGGATGGCCGGATCGACCTGGCAGTGGCTTACCACAAGGTGAACAATGATCATGTGGGCCACTCGGCGATCTGGTGGAATGGCCCGGATGGCTTCAGTCCGGACCGGGTCACCCACGTGCCGAGCAATGGGCCGCACGGCATGGTCCGTCTTCCGGTCGGCAGCATCTCCGACCGCGGCCCGGAGGAACACTACACATCCGAGCCCAGGGAGCTGCCGGACGGAACTCAGCGCGTCACCATCGAGTGGGATGCCGAGATTCCACCGAAGACCTGGGTGCGCGCACAGTTCCGGTGCGCGGATTCTCTCGAGGCGTTGCATGGCGCGCGGTGGATGGGGGCCGGGGGGACCGACGGGCATCTCGACAGCGGAGACAACGTCGCCCTGCCTGGGACGGCGCGCTGGCTACAGTACCGACTGGCTCTGGGAGCCACCAACTCAGTGGCGACGCCGCGCGTACGGGAAGTCCGGGTGCGCTTCGGCTGATGCGCTTGCTCAGCCCGCGACGATGGGGGCGGCCACGGCCTGCATCAGTTCATTGGCCGCACTCTGCAAGATCGTGACACTCAGGACGTGCCTGCTTCCATCGTACTTGCAGCCGATGGGAAGGAAGCGTTTCAGCACACTGACCGGGACCATCGCCCGCCCCTCGTGGAGGACAGCGGGCACGTCTAGTTCGATGGGCTCACCGTCGATCTCGGCGTGCAGGGAATCGAGCCTGAACTCGCCGGACCGGCCTGATGCCCGGAGGGAAACGATCTCGCTCTCCTTGTCATAGGCCACCTGTGCGCCCAGGGCAGCCCCAACTTCCCGCGCTGGAACCAGGTAATCAGCGCCGACCCGCAGCGGCACGCATGCCACTGGAAGGGCCTGGCCCGCGACCTCAACTGTACTGCCGTCGGGCAGCGGCTTCAGCACGAACTCCCGCTCCCCGATGCGCATCCGTACTTCGCCCGTGAACACCGGAACAAGCCCCTTAGCTTCGGAGAGAGTCACCAGACGATACCCCTGTGCCTGCAACTGGGGCACTACGCGCTGCACGGCCGCCAGCGTCTGCTCCCTCTTGCGCGGGCCATCATGCATCAGGATGATTCCACCGTCCCTCGCGCCCTTGAGTATGCGGGAGACGAGCTTGTCAACGCCCGGCAGCTGCCAGTCGTTGGTGTCCACATCCCACATCGCAACGCGCATCCCAAACTCGGCGATCACTCTATCCACCCGTGGCGAGTGGTTGCCGTAAGGAGGCCTGCACCAGCGCACGTTCTTCGCGCCGGCCGCCTTCATGGTGTCCAGGCACTTGCGGATGTCCGCGCGGATCGCCGCGTCGGAGAGCTTGTTGTAGTCGGCATGCAGCCAGCTGTGGGTGCCCGTCTCATGCCCACGCGCCACAGTTTCGCGATGCACTTCAGGATAGACCTTGACCGCGTGGCCCATGCAGAAGAAGGTGCCCCGGGCGCCGTGCTTCTCCAGGGCATCCATGATCTTCGGCGTCCAGGCGTCATTGGGACCGTCATCGAAGGTGAGTGCGAGCGTGCGGTACCGGGGACGCTGGATGCCGACCTCCATGACCGCCCACTTGGCAGCCCGTTCGCGGCTTACCAGCTTTCCACTCACCGCTCCCCGGCGTTCGCGCCGGATAGCACTGATGGGGCTGATGACAGCGGAACCGTCGAGCTTTGACCCGTCCGCGGAGATGCAGGTTGCGGGGAAATACTCGATCTCATTTGCGACAGGCTCGACAAGATCGCAGGCGGGCTCAATGCGTAGCCGCTCCCCCGGTCTGACGTGGGAAGTGAGGGCGATCTCGCCATCTTCACGCCAGACACGTGCACGCCGGCCACCGTCAGGGGAGATCAGCCGACCCGTAACGTCGAGGAGCGCGCCGCAGTCGGTGCGCAGGTCCGCGAAACGCGCGCAGTCCGCTGCCGTCCAGTCCCTGCCAACCGGAACGCGCAGGCCGTTCACTGATGCCGTGCCCGGCTGCAGGAACAGAGCAAGGACTGTGCAGGCAGCAATCACAAGCACCCATGCCGCGACCCGCACGGGTGTCAGCCCCCCACCGGCTGGGGGCCGCGTCTCCTCGTTGTCTGCCGCGTACATGAGATCATCCATCAGTTTTCCTATGTAACCAGACTATACGGATCTCGTCAACCGTTCACCTGTCATTCCGCCTGCCCGGCACAAGCAGCAGGAGCACTGCGAGAGCAGCCGCGATGCCGCTGATTGCTGCTCCAAACTGCAGATCGCTGGCCACGTACCTGAACTCCACCTCATGCTCACCCGGCGGCACCACCACGCCCCTGTAGAGGTAG
>JAGPGE010000225.1 GCA_018056145.1 Armatimonadota bacterium | reverse complement strand
GAATAGTGGTCTTGCCAGCGCCGTTTGGCCCCACGAGGCCGACGACTTCGCCGGGCCACAGGGATAAAGATACACCGTTGACCGCGAGGAACTCCCGGTAGTACTTATAGAGCGCTTCCACGTGCAGAAGAGGCTGCGGCTGGGAGCCCCATTCTGCGGGAGAAGCAATCGGGGCGGAGAGTCCCGAATCGCTGGAGGGGATGTATGACATAAGTCCTGGAACCCTCTGTGGTGTGAACAGTGCCAGCCCCTGCAAATCGTAACCAAACACTGGCGAAAACGCAAGGATCGCTCAAGCAGACAGCGGATCACCTGTCTGAAAGACAATGAACATGCTTCGGTGCTGAAACGTCGAGAATCGTAATGTGCCGCCCGACACGGGCGGGAAATGCAGTTGTCACCAATGGGAGAAGGGACTTGCATGGGAAAGAACACTTTTGTGCCGGTGGTCGCCCTCTGTCTCGCCGCTGCACTTGTGATCGCGCTGCTGCCTGTGGCCGCTCAGGCTCAGCCTGGCGGCCGCGGTGGCGGGCAGCGTGGAGGTCAGGGACAGCGCGCGAATATGGCCGCAATGATGTACCTCGAGTTCACTTGGGCGGCGGTGAACTTCGGCTGCGAGGCGACGGATGAGCAGATCGCGAACCTGAAGCCCGTGTACCAGGACGTGTACAAGCGCCGTGCCGCGGTGCGCGCCGAAGCCATGCAGAGCCGGAACTTCCAGGCGATCCAGCAGAACATCGACGAGACCAACAAGGAACTGGGCGCGGCGCTGCTCAAGGAACTGACCGAGGAGCAGATCGCTGGTCTGACAGAGTGGCAGGAGGGCCTGACGAAGCTGGGCGAGATGGTCATGGCTCAGCAGGGGCAGCAGGGGCCACAGAACCGGGGTCGCATGGGTGCGATCATGTACCTGGAGCGCACCTGGTCCGCCATCAACTTCGGGCTGGAGCTTACGGCCGAGCAGATGGCCACCCTAAGGCCGATCTTCGCGGATGCCTTCAAGACCCGCGCGGATGCCGTGGCGGCCGGCAATGCGGACCTGTTGAGCGCAGTGCTGGATGACACCCGCGCGCACGTCGAGGCGAAACTGAAGGAGACGCTGACTGAGGAGCAGATGGCCAAGTACACGGAACTCACCAGCTTCGGACGTCCGGGTGGACGCGGACCCGGTGGCGGTCCGGGCGGACAAGGTGGTCCTGGTGGCGGCCCGGGCGGTCCTCCTCCGCCCCAGTAGCCCGCACGCGCCAGACCCACAAGAGGCCGGGCAGAGCACGTCCGGCCTCCACGGATTCCTGCGAAAGCAGTGCCCGTAACCCATGTATGTTACTAGCTCAACAAACGCCCTGTTGAACGGTTGACAGCGCCGGGGCGGAGTGGTATTCTATTTGTCGCCTCCCCCGGTGGCGGGAGGCTATACCGTTTTTGGAGGACCTGCGAAAGTGGCCGAGCGATCCGATAGGAACAGGAAACTGGATCAGGAACAAGACGAGTTCCTGGAGCGTGTCATCAGGATTGACAGAACCCGCAAGACCGTCAAGGGTGGCCGGATTTCCAGCTCGCGCGTATGCGCGGTCGTGGGCGACGGCCGGGGTAGTGTGGGTTTCGGCATGGGCAAGGCCCTCAGTGCCACGGATGGAATCCAGAAGGCCTTCGAGCGCGCCCGGAAGACCATGGTGCGCGTCCCGCTGGACGGTTACACCATTCCGCACGAGGTGCAGGCTGAAGTTGGCGGCGCCGTCATCCTTCTGCGCCCTGCATCCCGCGGAACCGGCATCATTGCCGGCGGTGCAGTCCGGCAGATCATTGAGGTCAGCGGGATCCGAGATGTTCTCACGAAGTCGCTGGGCAGCGGCAATGTGATGAACCGAGCCAAGGCCTGCTTCAAGGCGCTCCAGCTCCTGCGCGACCCGGCGGAAGTAGCCGGACGGCGGGGCAAGACGGTCAAGGAGATCGTCGGTCGCGAAGTCCAGGACGCGTACGCCGACCAGGACGCGGAAGCCGCGAAGGCTGCCGCCGCTTCTGTGCATCTGGCTGACGACGACTACAGCGACGACAGCGACGAGTAGGCGGACATCAGCTCAGAATGTGTAAGGGGCGAAGATACCTTCGCCCCTTTTTCGTGAGTCACAACGGGAATGCGGGACCTCAGTCGCGCTCAAGTGAGTCCGGCAGGCTCTCCACAAACTTCCGGATCTCATCCCGCACCCGGCGGTAGGAGTCGAGGGCTTCCTCCTCCGTGGCCGCGTCTTTCGCCAACCGGGGAGGGTCGTCGAACCCCTTGTGGAGCACCTTCGTCTTGCCCGGGAACAGTGGGCAGGACTCGTGGGCGTTGTCGCAGACCGTGACCACATAGTCGAACTCGATCCCCTCCAGTTCGTCCACGTGCTTCGACCGCTGTCCGGAGATATCCACCCCCGCTTCAGCCATCACCTTCACCGCATTGGGGTTCATCCCGTGGGTCTCAATGCCCGCCGAGTACGGCTCGATCACATCGCTCTTGAGCGCCCGGGCCCATCCCTCGGCCATCTGGCTGCGGCAGGAGTTGCCGGTACACAGGAACAGCACCTTCAGCTTCGCCACCCGCGATCACTCGCTTCCAGTCGGTTTGATTGCACTCACCGTGATTGACACTACAAGCCCTTCGGGCGCATCAGGCGGAGCATCGCACGAACAGCAACAGCCGCTTTCGCCATCGTCGGTGGAGCAGCAGCCGTTGAGCAGACTGGCGGCATCCTGCTCGCGCTCGACGGTGATGTCGGCGAACCCCGCTTGCGCTATTGTGCCCAGGTACTCCTCGCGGCTCACAGCCCCCGCCACGCAGTTGACATAGGCGGCGACGCTCCCAAGTATCTCCGGCGGTGCTTCCCCGCCGAGCACGATGTCCGAGACGTGAAGCCTCCCGCCGGGCTTCAGAACCCGGAAGGCTTCGGAGAAAGCCGCGGCCTTGTCAGGCACGAGGTTGATGACGCAGTTGCTGATGATGACATCCACCGAGTTGCTGTCCACTGGCAGGGCTTCAATCTCCCCAAGGCGGAACTCCACGTTGGCGTAGCCGCCCCTCTCGGCGTTGGCGCGGGCCGCCGCGATCATCTCTTGTGTCATGTCCACGCCGATGACCCGGCCCCCGGGACCGACCGCATTTGCGGCCAAGAAGCAGTCGAAGCCCCCGCCCGAGCCGAGATCCAAGACGGTCTCACCGGGCTTCAGATCGGCGATAGCCGTGGGGTTCCCGCATCCCAGGCCCATGTTGGCGCCTTCCGGTACGGATTCCAGGGCGCTCTCATCGTAACCGATGGCGCCCGGATCGGAGCGGGCGACGATGCCCTCGCGGCGGCCTTCCACATTCAGCCGAGCGATCTCCCCATAGTTCTCGCGGACTAGTCGCTTGATGTCGTCCATGGTCATCTCCCTATTCGCAGGCCAGAGTAGGGGCCGCAGTTTCCGACCGATAGTACCGCTTCCGCAGCCACAAGGCCACGTTGACCAGGCCGATGAGCACCGGCACTTCTACCAGCGGCCCAATGACGGCGGCGAAGGCCTCGCCGGATGAGATTGTGAAGACTGCCACCGCAACCGCGATGGCGAGCTCGAAATTGTTGCTGGCGGCGGTGAAGGACAAGGTTACCGTCTGACCGTAGGTTGCCCCGACCTTCATGCTGATGAAGAACGAGACCAGGAACATCACCACGAAGTAGATGAGCAGCGGCACCGCGATGCGCAGGACGTCCAGCGGCAGCTTCACGATGTACTCGCCCTTTAGGGAGAACATGACCACGATGGTGAACAGGAGGGCAATCAGCGTGATGGGGCTGATACGTGGGATGAAGTGGTGTTCGTACCACTCCCGGCCCTTCGCCCGGATGAGCGAGAACCGGGTGATGAGCCCGGCCAGGAACGGGATGCCGAGATAGATGAAGACGCTCTCGGCGATCTGTCCCATGGTGACTGCGACCGCAGTGCCCTCGAGCCCAAATAGCGGCGGCAGCACGGTGATGAACACGTAGGCGTAGACCGAGAAGAACAGGACCTGGAAGATGCTGTTGAACGCGACCAGCCCCGCGCAGTACTCAGTGTCGCCCTCCGCGAGTTCATTCCAGACGATGACCATGGCGATGCACCGCGCGAGGCCGATCATGATGAGCCCGTACATGTACTCCGGGTACCCGCGCAGGAACACGATCGCCAGGAGAAACATGAGCGCAGGGCCGATGATCCAGTTCTGGATGAGCGACAGGGCGAGCACCTTGCCATTGCGGAAGACCTCGCCCAGTTCCTCGTACTTCACTTTGGCAAGGGGTGGGTACATCATGAGGATGAGGCCGATGGCGAGGGGAATCGAGGTGGTGCCCACCTGCGAAGCGGCATTCACAGCATGCACGAGGTCGGGCAGGAGGTACCCGAGAGCGACCCCGAGGCCCATGGCTAGGAAGATCCAGAGGCTGAGGTAGCGGTCCAGGAAGGAAAGGCGCTGAACGATGGTGGGTGGCATTGGGAATGTCCTTTTCGTATATCGTAGAAATACGGTTGATGAGTGCGCAGAGCAAAGGGCTCACAGGTCCTGGAGAAGCTGGGTCAGGCGGTTCAGGCTCTCCCTGGCCACACAGTAGCAGATGCGCGGCCCGTCCACCCGCCCGCGGATCAGTCCGGCCTTTTTGAGCATCTTCAGGTGCTGGGAGACCGTGGACTGCGCGAGTGGCACATGCTCGCAGATATCGCCGCAGATACAGGTGCCCTGGTCCTGAGCAAGTAGAAACCGGACGATCTGTACTCTGGCCGGGTGGGCGAGTGCCTTCGCCAGCGCGGCCAGTTCGTCGTCCGGTCCTGCCCATTCGCGAAGAGCGGTCTTTTCGGCCTTATCCTCGCAGTCGGGCGTTTCACTTGAGAGCTTGTCATCATTCATCGTAAAAATACGATACAATACATGGGCGACGCTGTCAAGCGCGATTCGTAGGCGGGTGATTCAGCCAGGTCTACCCTTGCTTTGCGATGCGTACGGCCTTGGCGGCGGGGTCCCAGCTCACCTTCGCGCCGGTGGCCTCGCCCATCTTCCTCAGGGGAAGCAGCAGGCTGCCGTTCACGATGACACCATCGCTCTTCGGGATGAGCGTGCACCCCTGGTCGGTGCAGATCTGGGCAGTCTGGCTGGCCGCGATCCACTTCACATCGATACCCAGCGACTTCGCTCCCGCGCGAAGCGGCACGTACACTGACCCTCCGCGCAAGATGGCCGGGGGGCTGTAGGTCTGAAGCTTGCCGTCGACGTACACCTTCACAGGGGCATCCGCGGCCAAGACAGCGGCGGCGATGCCAAGGGCCAACAGGACGAGTAGTGCTCGTGTCATGGGTCCTTACCTCACATCGTGAATAGGTTTGCGGGGAGCGCCATCCGCCTGGGTGAGCGTCCCCGGTTTGAACGCGCAGCCACAACTTGCCTCGTCGTTCAGGTCTTCAGCAGGGCCGAAGAGCCCCGCCGCGAGACCGAAGAACAGAGCGACCAGCAGAATCAGCTTCCACGATCCCAAGGGCAGCATCCTCTCTGATGCGCCGGCAGACGTGTGTCAGGCGGTCCAGATGAAATACGCGCCCACGATGATTAGCAGCCAGCCACCGACGCGCTGGATGACAACTGAATAGCCGGTGAAGCGCTCCAAGCTGGTGAGCGCGCCCGCGACCGTGCCGATGATGATGAGCGGCAGGCCGTGCCCGATGGCGTATGTGAACATGAGCACCGACCCGTAAGCAACTTCGCCCTTCGACGCGATGAGCGCAAGTATCAGAGTGAGAATCGGCATCGCGCAGGGACTGGCCACGAGGCCGAAAAGCATCCCCAGGACCAGGGCCCCGGCGAACCCGCTCATCTCCGACCATTTCGACTGCCCCGGCGCCCAGGTAGAGAAGTTGATGGGCAGCAGGCCAGCCATGTTCAGGCCGACAAGTATGCAGACCGCGGCGACGATGTACATCCACCCTGCACGCGAGAGTCCGAGGACATCACCGATGAACCCCACCGTGACACCGAGGACCACATAGGTGACTGCGAGCCCGAGCACAAAGGTCAGTGCCAGAGCCAGGCCCCGGGCTTTTGTCTGCGACTTCTGCCCGGATATGAAACCGATGATCACGGGGATCGTGGGGTACACACACGGGTTCATCCCTGTGGCGGCCCCGCCTATGAACACTAAAGGCACCACCAGCCAGGACGAGTTGGCCAGGGCTTGTTCCAGCGTCTGCATCAGTCCGTCCATTGGGTCACTCCTTCAGCATCCCGAGTTCCTTGAGCTTCGCCAAGATCTCCTCTTTCTCGAAGACGCCAATGTGGCGGAAGAGCTCTTTGCCGTCGGCGTCGAGAAAAACCTGGGTGGGGATGGTGATGATCTTGTACTTCCTCGCAACATCAGGCTCTTTGGCCACGTCGGTGAAGGTCACGTCCACCTTGCCCTTGAGTTCCTCGGTGAGGGAGTCAATGATCGGCGCCATGTACTCACACGGCTTGCAGCCGACCGAGCCAAGCTCGAGAAGCGCGGGAAGCGCTCCCGTGGACTCTTCGTCGCTGGTTGCGCCGGCATCCGCTCCGGGGGCAGCGGGTGCCGGCGCAGCCGTTTCGGCAGGAGCCATGTCCGCGGGCGGAGCTGGAACGGCCACCTGGTTCACGTTGCCCTGTTCTGGCGAGTTGCTTCCGGCCTTTGCGAGGATAATCGCGGCGATGGCTACCACAACGGCCACCAGCGCGATGGTCTGTGAAGTTTTCACGGGCGCACGTCACGTCCTCTCAGCATCAACGGGTTGGTGCGTCTGCTCTAGAGTGCCTCGCGCACGCGGGTGCACACGGTCTCGATCTCTTCGCACTTGATGTCGAAATGGTGGCCCTTCTCGATGCCGCACTCGGTAGCGACAACATAGGTACCGATGGGTATTCCCGCATCATCCAGAGCCTTCTTCGCGCAAGCCACGGCGCAGCCATCCAGGCAGATGATGTGGTCGGCGCTCTTTGTGTTTGCGACGATGGGCCCGATGCCGGTGGGGATGCCGATGAGACAGAAGAAGTTCCCCAAACCCTCCTGATCCAGTTTCTTCGCGGCATCGTTGGTGATCTGGCCCACGTTGGAGCCGCCGCTGCATGCGAAGATCAGGGTCTTGGCGCCGTCGCACGGCTTGTCTTTACTCTCGCCTTGCGGCTTGTTGCAGTCGCAGCAGTTGGACATCTCGGTGATCCTCCCGGTTTGTGGGCGGACACGACGGCCCGCCGATTACTTCGGGGCACATTCCCCGATCTTGCAGGCTTTCTGGATCTGTTGCGGCGACAGGGCCATCTTGTCTGCGAGGGCCTTGTCGATTGTGATCTGTTCGCCGGTCTCAAGCGGGTTCGCTTCGACCCAATTGGCCAGGTTCTCGGCGTTGGCAAAGAACCCCTGGTGAAAGCAGCCTGCCGAGACGTGGGTGCCGTCGGGCTTTGTCCGCTGACCGTACCACGCAACGGCGGTCGGCGGCTCCAGGGATGCGATCTTCCCGTTGAGGGTCTTCACAACAATCATCTCGCCGGTGAGCCCGTCGGGCTGGTGGACCTCGATATCAAGCCCGGTTCGAGCAGCCACGCCAAGAGCGCAGTGAGAGCAGCAGCCCCAGGTGTGAATGCCCGCCACTTTCACGAGGGCCGCATCCTCAGGGTAGACAGCGCGGTCGCAGAACCCGCAGCGCGCAGCCAGCTCCTTGTCCATCAGGGTGCCGTAGCCGATGATGCTGCCCCCCGAGGCGGCACGCTCGGTGAGCGCGGCCTCGCGGGTTGCGAAAGCCTTCACGTCTGGCCGGCCTGTCCGCTCATCAAGCGCATACAGGAAGACTGCGGAGGAGAGCGTCACGGCCTCCCCGCTGGCCCAGTCAGACACGGTGGTGCGGTTCTCGATGCCGGTCTTGTCTTCGGTCAAGCACGAATGCATGATGAAGAAGCAGTGGGGCGAACAGAGGTTGACGTCGCCTTTCGGCGTGCTCACAACCACTCTCGTGCGCGGGTTCACGTCGCGGTCACACATGCTGCAGATGTCCTGCTTGGCGCGGGTGTCAGCCGTGGCCGGCTGCCAGCGGCTGAACGCGGGGGCCTGAGCGCCAATGAGTTCGACGCCCAGTTCCTGCCACTTCGCCAGGATGTCCGCACGCGAGTAGAACCCGACATGGCGGAAAAGCTCGCGGCCCTCGGCGCTGAAGAAGATCTGGGTGGGAATGGTCTTCACGCCGTACTTATCGATAGCGGCGAGGTCCTTCACCACGTCGATGAACTGGACGTCGAGTTTGCCGGCGAAAGTCTTTGCCAGCTCATCCAGGATCGGCGCCATCGCCTTGCAGGGGATACAGTCCTTGGAGCCGAGTTCCAGCAGGCGCGGAAGCCCCGGTCTGGCCGCAGTCTGTTGCGCGGACGTAGTGACGGCGCTCCCTGCGAGTGCAAGGGCGATCACCGCGACCGTCACGTGCCGGTATCTGCTCACGGTCATCAGGTCTGTCACCTCGTATGCGCCGCGATAATCACTGCGCGGCTTTGATGAGTTCAACAATCTTCTCCGGCGGCAGGACCTTCCCTGCGGCCTTGAGCTTTCC
>JAGPGE010000224.1 GCA_018056145.1 Armatimonadota bacterium | reverse complement strand
CGTCGCCCTGGCTCGAGGCATGAGCGTCCAGTCAATGGACATCCGGGAGTACCTGCACGACATCACAGAGGCGGCGGCCCACACGCTGAACGTCGCCCGTGCGAGTGTGTGGTTGTACGGCCCGGACAGAAGCCATCTGCATTGCGCAGACCTGTTTGTGTCCGCCGACCAGAAGCACGCGTCCGGCGAAGAGCTCTCCCGGAATGACCTGCCCGCGTATTTCGAGGCGCTGTCCGGGGCACGTACGGTCGCGGCGGTGGATGCCGTGCATGACCCTCGCACGAGCGAGCTTGCCGCGAGCTACCTGGAGCCCCAAGGAATCGTGTCCATGCTCGACGCCCCCATCCGCCTGGGCGGAGAACTTGTCGGCGTCGTCTGCCATGAGCACATCGGCGATATGCGGGAATGGCAGGCCGACGAGCAGGGCTTCGCAGCCTCCATCGCGGACATGGTTGCGCTGTGCATCGCTACCGCCGAACGTGCGCGCACCCGGCAGCAACTCGAACAGCATGCACGCGAGCTTGAGAGGTCCAACGCGGAACTGGAACGCTTCGCGGCAGTGGCTGCCCACGACCTGAAGACGCCGCTCAGCACGGTTGCCAGCTTCGTGCAACTGATCGACCGCCGACACCGGGACGACGAAGTGAGCCACCAGTATGTCGGGATGGTGATCCAGTCGGTCGAGCGCATGGTGTCGCTGATGGATGACCTGCTGAGTTACGCCCGGGTAGGAAGCAAGCCCACGGTGCCCGAACCCACCGACATGAACCAGATCATCGAGGGCGTGACGCTTCAGTTGCGCCGACGCATCGAGGAATGCGGCGGCACGGTAGAGCACGATAACCTCCCTGTCTGCATGGTCGACCCCGGGCAGATGCACCAGTTGTTCCATAACCTCGTGGCCAACTCGATCAAGTTCCGCAGCGACAGAACCCCACACATCCGTGTGCACGCCCAATCCGAGGGAAACTGGTGCCATCTTACGGTCAGCGACAATGGCATCGGGATACCCGAGGATCAATGGGACAGGATCTTCCGGGCATTCGAGCGAGGCTCCCACACCACCGAGTACCCCGGCACCGGGGTCGGACTGTCCATCTGCCAGCGAGTCGTGAGCAACCATGGCGGCCAGATCTGGGTCGACTCGGTAGTCGGCGATGGGGCCAACTTCCACGTAGTCCTGCCCCTTGCCCAGTAGCGCTCCGGGCTTTGCCCATTCCCACGAGTGATGGTCGCCGAAGGTCCCCAGGTGCCCAGCGGCGAAACAGTGGCTGTGCGGCCTGATGAGATGACACACACTGAGGTCTCCCGAGGAGTGATTCGCGATGCCTGATGAGAAGAGTGCCGGGGATTTCCGCTATTCGACTGGAGACGCTGCCGTGCCCTGGGCGGCAGTGGGCGAGCATCTTGGCGTTTGCGAGGCCCAGAGTCTGCTGCGCTTCCTTGCCCGCCCGCGTCCCGGGCGGGAGGACGAGTACAAGCTCCGCCTGGAACAGGCAGACAGGGCCATCAGCGATCTTTTCGAGGTCGCCGGGCCCGCGACCAAGCTGAGTCTGGGTGACATGGTGGAGAGATTGGAGCGGGTCGCCGCCGGTTTGCTCAACTGCAAGCACACGTTGTTCCTCACCAACGCCACCCACGGGTTCGAGATCGGGTTCAAGTACGCGAATCTCGGGCCCGGGGATGAGGTCATCGCCCCCTCCATCAGCTTCATCGCCACCATCGCCTATCCCCTCGGGGTGGGCGCGAAAGTGGTCTTCGCCGACCTGGACCCGGCCTCTATCAACATGGACCCGGCCGACGTCGCGAGGAAGGTCACTGACAGGACTCGCGTGATCATCCCGGTCCACATCGGCGGCTACCCGGTGGATATGGACCCGATCATGGAGATCGCCCGGGAGCGCGACATTGTGGTGATCGAAGACGCGGCACATGCCTTTGGAGGGTCATACAAGGGGCGGATGCTCGGGACCATCGGCGACTTCGGGTCCTTCAGTTTCCACGAAGTGAAGAACATCACGTCCTTCGGCGAGGGTGGAATTCTCGCCACGAACAGCGACTGGGGGGAGAACTTCAAGAAGGCGCGTTTCCTCGGCCTGGACCTGAGCCGCCAGATCGACAACTGGCTGTACGATGTGGTTGCATTGCCCGGCAAGCGCGGGCCCTTCGCGGCGGGGAACTACAGCTCCACCGAGATCCAGGCGGTCTGTCTGCTCAGCCAGATCGCGCGACTGGAGAGCATCATTGCGAAGCGCAGAGAGCGGGCGGAGTACCTGACCGCGCGGTTCTCGGAGGTGGAGGGGCTCATCACGCCCCCTGGAAATACAGACGAGATCACACCTACCTGGCACCTGTATCTGCTGCAGGTCGATCCGGCCATCACCGGCAGCGACGTCCAGACCTTCAAGGCCAAACTGACCGAGAAGGGTGTCACCAACATTCCCCACTTCGGCCCGATGTACAAGTTCGACGTCTGCCGGCAGTTGGGCTACGACGCGGACGAGATCGCGGCAACTTGCCCGGTGACTGAAGAGGTGTTCAACCACCGCTTCACTCACCTGCCGCTCTACCCGCTGACCGATGAGCAGGTGGAGATGATGGCCGACCGGGTCATTGAGGCAGTGGAGGAGATGAAGCGGGGAGCATAGCGGCGCGAAGGGACTCCAAAAGGGGAACGTCAGCAGGCCGTCCGAGGCACACCGGGCGGCCTGCGTGAGTTCCGGCTGGAATGGCGGGCGCTACAGGGCGTCGGGAGCGCTCGGAGGCTGGTCCGAGGCCGGCACAAGACCGATATCTCCCAGTTCCACCACGCCCTTGATGACATTCACGCTGACAACGTCTCCGGGCAGGACGTACCCATCCTTGCGGATGACCATGTCCTTGCGCCCCGTATTGATGCCCTCGATCGCGTAGAGGCCCGAGGCATCGGTCACGTCGCTCTCCGAGCCGATGAACACGGCGGCTCCGGCGATGGGTGTGCCGTCCACGGCGCTGACGATGCGTCCCTTGACGGACCCATGGTCGAACTCGCTCCCGCAACCGGCCAGGGCGATGACTCCTGCAAGGACGGCCACCGACAGAAGGGTCCAAGTTTTGCGCATGTCTGGCTCTCCTTTCGGGTGATCGCGGGACCTATCTAGCGCAGGGCCGCCGGGACAACCCGGCTTGCGGATGTCCCGTCCTCACCCACGCAGGTGATCGTGACCAGATACTGCCCGGCGGGTACGCGTGCGCCGCCGCTGGCGACCCCGTTCCACGAGGCGGTCTGCGCGCCTGCCTCTTGTCTCCCGAGGTCGATTACCGCAACAGTGCGCCCCGCTATGTTCAGAATCTCGGCCCGGACATTGCCAGGCGCGGAGAGGGTATAGGCGATCTGCAGACCGTTGCCGGTCCCCGCGACGGCCGCCGCGGTGATCAGCGCCTGCCCCGACCGCGGTCCGGCTTCGATCCGCAGCTGGCGTGACGCGCCGGAGGCACCAGACTGGAAAACATACCCGCTGGTGGTCCGCATGTTCAGTCGCTTGCCAGTTTGCAAGTCCGTGAGGGTCAGCGCAACATCGCCAGGTACCTGGGACAGGTCCTCAAAACTGATCCGCACCGGGACATCCGCAAGATCGGTCTCGGCAACCAGGTTCCAGGCGAGGGTCCGCCCTGCCGCCTGGAGCGCCACGGCGTTGCGCGCTCCAGAGGCATCCACGCAGTAAAGGTCAACGTAGCCAGCGCCGGAAGCGGGGGGATTGGCGCCCACAGTTGCAGCGCCCTGGCTCACCCCGATGTAGTTGGCCGTATCCGCCGCCGCGCCGGCGGTGGCCGCAAGCTGTACTGCCCAGTCCACGGCAGGAACATCGGCCACCGCACCCGCGGGAGCCACGCTGCCAAGCGTGACCGTGCCTTCCTCCAGCGCGCGGAACCAGAATCCCTTCCAGGCCGCGATCTCGCGCTTAGCATTGCTCAGGTTGAGAGTGGTCACCAGTTCGTAGCCGCTTCCATCGTCTTTCTGCACCCAGCCGAAGGGCTGGAAACGGCCGGTAGATGCGACCTGGCCCCACGGCAGAGACGCCGCGCCAGGGTTCGAGAGCAGGTTCCAGTCGCTCATGACATCGAGTGTCAGGGGCGACGAGGGAGCGAAGCCCTGCAGGTTCATGGAGTGTGGTGCGTCATACCGCACCCAGTAACCAGTGCCCGGTGAGACGTCGAAGGCACCGCCGGTGAAGTAGGCGTAACTCTGCGAATCCGCGTTCCACCGGGCTACGCGCGAAGTGCCAAACACCAGATCGGCCTGGGGATCCACCGGTGAGAGCGGAACACCCGTCAGCCAGGTCCCTGCCGCAAACTGGTGGGTGGCTGTCCGCGGCTGCGGCGCGCTCGTGGTGGTCTTCACCGTATCCGTGATCGTCGCATCGGTGGCGGATCGCACCGTTACGAACAGCTCCCAGGAGGCTGACGGACGCACACCGGGGTCGACCGCGACTTCCACGCGCATCTCAGTGGACGCGCCCGGAACGAGTTGCGCGGTGGAATGGCCGTAGCCGATGACCGCCGCAGTGATGTCGTTGCCGCCTGTCACGGCGTCGAAGTAACGCACGGTCCAGCCACTGCCGCCGGCATCTCCGGCTATGCTGAAGCTGTCGCTGATGGTCCCGTCGTTCTGCACCTTGAGGTGATAAACCGCCGGGCGGGTCCAGTCGGCCGTCTGGCTCACCGACTGATTGGCCGCCGTGCTGTTGATCACCCCATCGCCTGTATACCAGGCGTCCTTCTCGTTCTTCACCAGCAGGTCCGGCTGCGAGGCCAGGGCAGTCTTGGTGGTGAAAGCCTTGATGACGTCGATATTCGTCGCGTCGGCGCTTGAGGTTCCGGTAATCAGGGCTGTGTGCGGTGCGGTCGGGTCAACGCCCGGCTCGAGCCCGACTTCCAGCCGCAGCTCAGCGTACGCGCCGGGCGCCAGCGGACCGACGGCGAACCCGGGACCGATGACCTGCGAGGTGATGTCATTCCCGTCCGCGAGGGCGTCGAAGTACCGGACCGTCCAGCCCGAAGTTGGCCCGGAACCAGCGATGATGAAGGTGTCCGGCGCGGTGCCCTCATTGCGCACCTTGAGCTGGTACACGACCGGGCCTGAGCGGTCGGCGATCTGTGTGGCCGTCTGCCCCTCCGCCGTGACGTTCAGTTCCGCCACCCCGTAGTACCACGTCTCGTCGGCGTTGCGGATCATCATATTCGGCTGGGAGCCGGGGGCCTGGAAGGGGTTGCGCCAGAGCGAGACGTAAGCGTCCTCACGATTGTTGGTATCCGTGGGGATTATGTTCGTGGCCGAACTGCTGAAGACCACGCGCTTGCCGTCCGCGCTGATGCTGGGGGCTCGGCTGTCAAGGTTGGCTTCCTTGCCCTCCTGGGTGAGGCTCACCCGGATGCACTTGCGGATTGCGCGGTCGCGGACGAAAACATCCTCAGCACCGTTTGTGTCGCCCGTGACGAGGTTTGTGGAGGAGGACGTGAAGGCCACGAAACGGCCATCTGAGCTGATGCTGGGCTCGTAGCTGGTGCCGTCGCCGGCTTCCCCGAGGGGCCCGACGCTCACGACCTCACTGGCCTTCCGCAAGACGTCATACAGGATCACGTTGCGATCCTGCACAAAGGCGAAGAACCGGCCGTCGCCGCTGATTGCGGGAAATGTGCCGGCGTCCGGCGTGGTAATGAGCCGGAAGTTACTGTAGCCCACCGCTGCGTCGTAGAACAGGAGCTGGAGCACGGGCACATCCGGCTTGGTCTTCGACGGCGGGATGATGTTCCAGATATAGGTGGTGTAGATCACATACCGGCCATCAGCGCTGATGGCGGACAGCACGCTGGCCTCGTCTCCTTCAGCCAGGCCATTGGCGGTCCGGCCGATGCTGACCTGGCGTGTGATCTTCGCGTCCATGTCGGAGAAGTAGGTGCAGTGGAAGATGTGCGGCAGGCCATTGCTGCCGCCGGCCACAAGGTTCGTGGCGCTGGAAGTGAAGCTGATGTACACAATGGTCTCGTCTGCATTGGTGGCGATGGACGGGAATGAACTGAAAGTCGTCGCCTGGCTGCCATCCGGACCGGTGCTAATCCTGATGGTCCTGCCGGCCTGCAGGTCGCGCAGGAAGACGTCGACGACGCCGTTGGTGTCGTCCGGAACGAGGTTGCTCGCGAGGGATGCGAAAGCAACCCAGCGTCCTCCCTTGCTGATGGCCGGCTGGTAGCTGATGTTGTTGCCCGGTCCACCGTCCTGAGCCACCGAGACCAGCTCGGTCTCATTGGTCAGCGTGTTCCGCACATACACGTCAGAGAACCCGTTCCCGTCATTGGGCACCAGGTTCTCAGCGAAGGTGGAGAAGGCGACGATAGTGCCGTCGGCGCTGCTGGACAGACCGTACAGGCTGGTTGTTGAGTGGTCGTCGGCTTCCTGGTTGGGGTGGTCCGCTTCCGAGGTGCCGTCGCGCAGGCTAACCCGGGTGATCTGTCCCCAGGCGGGGAGCACGCAGGCGAGTGCAAAGAGCGGCACGCCCGCGAGCAGGACAGCGCGCGCCGACAGGTGGCTGTGGCGTATGTGGGGCATCGTGTCGACCTCCCTGGCTGCGTCCAGTTCCGGCTCCTCAGCGAGAGTGCAGTTCGGAACCGCCTTGGGCGCGTCCACCTTCGGTTCACGCCGTCACAGGCTAGGCCGCGACGGTATCCAGCCGAAAACGCGAGAGCCCCGGGGCAGGCGTGGAAGAACGCCGCGCACGGGGCCGATCCTGTCGGCTGTGGGGAATGCGAAGATGGATCACGTCAAGGCCTCACTGCCGCGACTGCCCGGTCGTCGCGCGGGGGAGCAGTCGCACGGATTGCTGTGTCGTTGGCTGCGAGCAATGCGTCTACGGTCGGCCGATTGACTACGGCATGTTAGCCGCGCAGAGGCAGCATTGTCAAGTGAGTGCTACCCTCTGCGCGGACGAAACTCAAGTCCTGCTCAAGATAACGAACTTACTGTATCAGATAGGCGCTCTCTTGTCGAGAGGGAACTTACCGGCAGCGGACGCCCCTCAGCTGTACAGCGCTCGCGCTTCACGGCAGAACACGGCCACATCGACCACGGGGGCGGTCCAGACGCTCTCCCGTTCATCGACCAGGAAGTCCAGCAACTCGCTGAACTCGTACTCGGCAATACCCAAGCGCCCGCCCTCAATGGAATGGAAGGCAAAGATGATCCACTGGCCGCGCTTCATGGCCTTGCGGACAAGCCCGATCAGTTCCGTTCCCCTGCAGTGCTCCGCATTGTGGGACCACAGGCAGTGCAAATCGCTGTTGACTGGAGAGTTCGCGAAACCGTATTCGCCGATGCCTCGGCCCGCCGCGAAGTGCCGGGCGATCACCGGTACGTAGCTCTGCCTCGTCAGCCCCTCCCCCACATCGGTCTGGTAACAGGGGTATGCGAAAGACCGTTCGGGGACCGGGATGATCTCCTGGAGACGCTGCTCTGTTCGCAGAATGTCCTCTTCGATCTCGTCTATTGTCGAACGCTCGAGCCCCTTCGCCGCCGTGTCATTGGAGAAGTTGCGCGAGCATGTGTGGGTGAAGCTGTGATTTCCGATTTCATGCCCCTTGTCCGCAAGAGCCTTCCAGGGAAGAAGGGTCTCCGCGTAGTTGTCCTCGCGCGCGCTAATGTAAAAGGTGCCGCGAAGGTCCCGTTCTTCCATGAGCGGCACGGCGCGCTGCAGCTGGCTGGGATGCCCGTCATCGAAGGTCAGGGACACGGCGGCAACCTGCGCGCCCGGCCAAATGTCACGGCAGTCAATGATCATCGGTTGGACCTCAGAACCACGTGATGAGTGATGCGCTGGCCGGCCGCATGCCCGGCTTCCTCAGTAGTTCGCCTGCAGCCAACTCTTGAGTATCTCGAACCCGTCACGCTGATCGCCATCGGCGCGGGAGACCCACGGGATGTCGTTGCCCCGGATCACGTCCAGTGCGAAGGCTTCCGCGGCACGTTCGGCCTCAGTCAGTTCCGGCTTGAAAACGGAAGGCAGAATCGCCACACAGTCCCACTCGCGCCTGCCGAAACTCAGCGACCAGTTGACGATCCAGCTGTACGAGCGGACGAACTGCTCGTCATTCGCGTACGTTGCCGTGGCAGGAACGGCGATGAGCACCAGGTCCGGCTTCAGGCCACGAACGCCCTTGCCCCAGTTCTCCAGGGACGCAAGCGAGCCGTCCCCCAGCGGCCACTCTGTCACATTCACCTGCGCACCCGCATCCAGTGACGCAAGCGCCGGGGCGATGAGCGAAGCAGCCGGGGGCATTGCCACCACATTGACAGGAACGCCGGCCTTGATGAGGGCCGCCGTGCGCGGGACGAACGGGGGCAAGGGGTCAGCGTCGGCCAGCGAGATCTCGCGGCCGGATATCGCCCGTGCGAGCATCTCTGCGAAGAGCTTGTGGCCTTGCATTCCCGGATGGATGGTCTCGCTCATGAGGAGCATCCAGCGGCGCAGATCGGTCTTGCGGATGCGCTCGTACTCGGCGAAGAAATCCACAACCGGCAGCCCCTGCTCGGCAGCAACGGCACGCACGATGCCGGAGTACTCCGCCAGCTTTG
>JAGPGE010000223.1 GCA_018056145.1 Armatimonadota bacterium | reverse complement strand
GGGCAGCGAAGACGCCCTGGAGCGCATCGACCAGTTGAGCTGAGAGATCCCGCCGACCGAGACTGTCGGCCTACGCGGGGTTGTTCATCACCTCGCCACGTGGGGCGGGTTCCTTTCCGCGTGGGGTTTCCTTTCCGCGTGGGGCGGGCGTCCCGCCCGCCAGCCGTTGCCGTCGCCGTCGCCTCTGCCGTCTGTGGGCGCGGGCTGCTACCGGGTGACCGCTCGCGGTCAACTTGCCGGCCGTCCACAGTGCCTGCCACTGCTTCCGGGGAAGCCGAAGCAGTGCTCTTCCATCGTGCGAAGCGCGCCATGCGGGCACCCCCCTGCCGCCTTCCCGCAACTTTCCACGACCCGGTTGTCTAATGCGGAAATGCCGTCATCCGACCGTGATGGGGGCCCAGGCGGACGGCGCAATCACTGGCAGGCCGTAGGAGGCGTTCGTGGAAGTTCCCCTGACTGACCTGAAAGCCCAGTATCAGATACTCCGGGCAGACCTGCTGAAGGCCGTCGATGACGCCCTCACCTCCATGCAGTTGACTCTCGGGCCCAATGTCCAGGCCTTCGAGCGCGAGTTCGCCGAATACTGCCAGGCCCCCCACGCGGTGGGTGTCGGGAATGGCACTGAGGCCATCGCACTCGCCCTCCAGGCCGCCGGCGTTGGTCCCGGAGATGAGGTCATCACAGTCTCCTGGACCTTCATCGCCAGCATCGAAGCCATCGTCCATGCCGGAGCGACTCCGGTTGTCGTGGACATCGACCGCGACACCTACACCATGGACCCGGAGAGCCTCGCGCAGGCCATCACGCCGCGCACGAAGGCGGTTATCCCGGTCCACGTGTTCGGCCACCCCGCGGACATGGACGCTATCCGCGCACTCGCCGAACCCCGGGGAATCGCGGTGATTGAGGACGCTGCCCAGGCCCACGGAGCCACGTACAAGGGGCGCAAGGCGGGCTCCCTTGGCGATGCCGCCACCTTCAGCTTCTACCTCACGAAGAATCTCGGCGGGTACGGCGAGGGCGGGATCGTCACCACGGTCTCCGACGAAATCTTCGACCGCCTCACCCTCCTGCGCAACCACGGCCACCGCTCCAAGTATGAGCACGAGATTGTGGGCTACAATGGGCGGTTGGACGAGCTCCAGGCGGCAATGCTTCGGGTGAAGCTCCCTTACCTGGACCAGTGGAACGAGGCGCGCCGGGCCTGCGCCGCGATGTACACCGAGCGCCTTGCGGACCTGCCCGTGGAACCGCCCCGCGAAGCGGACTGGGCGAAGCACGTCTACCATTTGTACACCATTCGCACCGAGAAGCGGGACGCTTTGTCCGAAGCTTTCGCGGAGGCGAGGATCGGGCATACGCTGCATTACAAGGTTCCGCCGCACACCCAGCCGGCCTGCGCGAAATACGGCTTGAACGATGCAAACCTGCCGGTGACCGCGGAACTGTCCAGCAGAGTCATCCAGCTTCCGATGCACCCGTACCTGAAGGAAGAGGAGATCGACTACGTCTGCGACGTGATCCGCAAGGTAGTCGCGTAGGCGGACCGTCCGACCTCGAACGCCCAAGGCTTGGGCGCCACTGCTTCCCGCGAAGCCGAAGCAGGGCTCGTCACGTCCTACGCGGCACGCCGTGCGGGGCATGGCGTGGCGCCCCAATGGGCGTCTCGCCCGTCGTCGTCTACCGTCGTCCGCAACTTCCCCCCGGGCCCCCACCGCATATTGCCTGTGGCTCTTGCCTTGCGGTATCATGGGCACGCTTTTGCCCGTCGTGCTCGCTTCTCGGGCCAGAATCAGTGAGGGTGCGCAGCGCTTCATGCCCAAAGAGACCGTCATCATCGGAGCGGGCCCGGCCGGGCTCACCGCAGGATACGAACTGCAGAAGGCTGGCTGCCGCTCGATCCTGCTCGAAGCCGACCGGCAGACCGGCGGGATGTCGCGCACCCTCACATTCGACGGTTGCCGTTTCGACCTGGGCGGCCACCGCTTCTTCACCAAGATCCCCGAAGTCCAGGCGCTGTGGGATGAGCTTCTCGGTGACCGCTTCCTTGTCCGCCCTCGCCTGTCACGCATTGCCTACGACGGCAAGCTCTTCCATTACCCGCTGCAGATCGGCGAGGCCCTCCGGCAGTTGGGCCTGGCGCGGTCTTTGGGCATTGTGGCGAGTTACCTCGCGGCGCGCATCAACCCCACGCGCCCCGAAGACACCTTTGAAGCCTGGGTCAGCAACCGTTTTGGTCGGCGTCTGTACGAGATGTTCTTCAAGACGTACACCGAGAAAGTCTGGGGCATGTCCTGCACCGAATTGAGCGCTGACTGGGCGGCCCAGCGCATCCGCGAACTGTCCCTGTGGCGGGTGCTCACTGAAAAGCTCTTCGGGGTCAGCAAGTCCCACAGTCTTATCGAGGAGTTCAACTACCCGCCGCTGGGACCCCAGGAAATGTGGGACGAACTGGCCCGGCGCCTTGAGATCGGCGGCCAGACGATCCACTTCAGCCGCCGCGCGAGCCGCGTCAATATCCGCGACGGACGCTTCGTGCAGGTGGAGACGACGGACCCACAGGGCGCCACGGAAACCTGGGCAGGCGACTCGCTGGTCAGCACCATGGCGCTCAATGAGCTCGCACTGATCCTTGACCCCGCGCCGCCGGATGCCGTGCGCGAGGCAGCCCGCGCCTTGCGATACCGTGGGCATATCACGGTCTGCGCAATCGTTGAGGCCGAAGCGGGGTTCGACGACAATTGGATCTATATCCATTCGCCGGAGATCCGCATGGCCCGCCTGCAGAACTACAGCAACTGGAGCGAGGCCATGTCTCCCGAGCCGGGAGTCACCGCGCTGGGCCTGGAGTACCTCGCCTGGCCCGGAGACGAGACCTGGACCATGCCCGACGACGACCTCGTTGCCCTGGGGTTTGAGGAGTTCCGCAAGCTGGACCTCATGCCTGCGGATCGCGTGCGCTCCGGGTTCGTCGCTCGATCCGGCCACGCATATCCCGTCTACGACCCAGGCTATCGCGAACGCATCAATACGATCCGCGACTACCTGGCGACCATCCCCAATCTCGTGACCTGCGGCCGCTGCGGGATGCACCGGTACAACAACATGGACCACTCCATGCTCACGGGGATGCTCGCGGCGCGCAATCTGCTGGGCGAGTCCAATGATCTCTGGTCGGTGAACCTGGAGAGCGAATACATCGAGGAGAAGCGGTCCGGCGCATGACCACGGACGGGAGCGAGGTCCCGCGCAGCCCGTTCCGGCCCCGCAGGCGCGTTGATCTCGCCGTCGCGGGCATCCTGCTGCTGCATTTCGCGCTGGCCCAGATCCTCAGCTTCGTGATGCTCCTGGGCTATGCGCCGGATGAGCCCCGGCATTTCGCGTATGTCCGCTGGCTGGGCGAACACGGCACTATCCCACCTGCCGACGAGAACCTCAGCGGCGGCGCTCACAGCCTCCACCCACCCCTGTATTATGCGCTGATGACCCCCGTCTACCTGGCGTTTCGCGGGCTGGGTGAAGACGCGGCCATGCGCGCCATGCGCTGCATTGCACCCCTTTTCGGTGTCGCGGCGCTCTGGCTGCTCTGCCCGATCCTGCGCCGCGCGGCAGGCAGGAGCCGCGGCCTGTTCCTGTTCATGCTGGCCCTTCTCGCGGTCTGGCCCAATCTTTGCCTGTGCGTGGCGATGGTGAACAATGATGCCGCCAGTGTGCTGATGGCCGCGGTGCTGGCCAATGTGGTGCTGGTGCGGCGCTGGGACACCCGACCGGTCTCGGGGCTGATCTGGGGCGCGGTGCTGGGTCTGGCATCCCTGGCGAAGTTCTCGAACTTCATCGCCGGCGCGCCGCTGGTGACGGTTGCGCTGGTGCTGGTCCATGGCAAGGGCTGGTGGCGGTCGGACGGCTTCTGGCGTGGCGGTCTGTTTGCGGCAGGAGGCTGTCTCGCCGTCTGCGGCTGGTGGTGGGCCCGCAATATGCTGGTGTTCGGCGCGCTCAATCCTTACCCTTCGGTGCCCACGCTTCCCCCGGGACTGACGCCCCTGGATGCCATCCTCTATGGCTATGCCTGGCCCCTGCTGCTGCGCGCGGTGAACGGCCTGTGGACCAGTACGTGGCCGGTCATCGACTGGGTGCCCGATGCCCTCGTGCTGCCCATCGCCACGATCCTGCGAGGCCTGACGGCTCTCGGACTGTTGGGGCTGCTGGCCGGATTGTGGCGGTTCAAGACAGGGGTGCGGCTGGACCGGGAACGCCTCGCGGCCATTGCGGTTCCCGCGGCGGGGTATCTCGGAATGCTCGCTGCCCTGGTGCACGTGGCGACCTTCGGGCACATGGGGACTTACCGCAATGGGCGCTACCTAATGCCCTTTGTGGCGGGGCTGGTGATCCTGCTGGCACTCTCGTGGCGGCAGGTGATTCCGCCGCGGCTGCGCATGGCCGGCGGGGTTCTCGTGATCCTGTTCCTCCTCTTCTTCAACGGCGCGGCGTGGTACCACCTGCTGACCCACTGGAACCCCCTGGTCAGCGGGGGCTGAGGGCGCCGCGATCAACCCCTGACCGCCACCACCAGCTGCTCCCCCGTGCGCACCCGAAGACCCGCTCCGGCCAGTGGCCCGGCGAGGCGTGCGAGCATGTTGAGCACTGGGGTCAAGGCCGCCCGGGGATACGCTCGGAAATGGTGGGCCAGGTAGTCCAGGCTCAGGGTCTTCGCCGGGACTGAGGCCCGGACAACCCGGAACCCGGCAGATTCCAATGCGAGACGCAGCGCCGGGGGAGTGAGAAGCTGCAGGTGCTCCTCCTTGATCTGGAACCACCCCGCTCCCAAGAGGTTCTCGGACAGCGAACCCACCCTCGGGGTGACCACCAGAACGCAGCCCCCGGGTTCCAGCAACTCGTGGCAGCGTCTGAGGCTGCCCACCGGATTGGGCAGGTGTTCCAGCACGTCGGTCAGGGTGATCGCGCGGAAGGACCCCGGGGGAAAAGGCGCGCTTTCGAGGCTGCCCTTGTGGATGCGGTCCGGACCGAGACGCTCGCCCGCAACCCGCGCCGCGTGGGCTGAAAGCTCGACGCCGAATGGGTCCCAGCCACGCAACTGCGCGGCCTCCAACAGGAACCCCAGCGCGCAACCCACGTCCAGCAATCTGCCCGGTGGGACGTGCTTTTCCATGGCCCGCAGGTAACCGTCGAAGGTGGCCAGCTTCACAGCACGGGCCTGGGACAGATGGCCCCAGGCCTCGTAGTATGCGGCGGCGTATTTGGCGGCGTCTGGGGCTGAGTCGCGATCCACCGGCTGCCAGAGCGTGCCGCAGCTCGGGCAACGCAGCATCCGCGGCCGCATGTTCCGCCGGTACTCGCGAGAGCTCTGCGCGCCGCAGATAGGGCAGGTGTCTTCGTCCACCGGATTGCCCCTAATGGTCCGCCTCGCGAAGCTCAAGCCCGTGCCTGCCCAGTACGCTCCGCAACCGGTCCATTAAGTCCTTGCCGATCCTGTCCCGTGCTTCGGGCGAGTTGCCTTCCCAGCGCGACACAAGCTCCTCGCCGGTGTTGGAGGCGCGTATTACGCTCCAGCCCTCGGGGAACTGGGCGCGCACGCCGTCGGTGCGGATCAGGCGGACGCCGGGCCCGTAGCTCTGCCCGAGCTCCTCCACCACCTGGAACTTCAGGTCATTGGGGCAGGCGTACCGGGGCGGGTCGGCGGGGTAGTATCTCGGCGCGTCGTCCACAATCTCCCGCAGGCTCCGGTCGCTGCGGGACAGGGCGCCGAGAAGCTTGCCGGCCCCGAAAGTGGCGTCATCGAACTTGAAGTGGGGGTTCCTGAAATAGCAGTGCCCGGTGGTCTCGAACCCGATCTCGGCGCCATGCTCGGCCATGCCCGCGAGGATGAAGGGGTACCCACACGCCTCAAGATACATGCTCCCGCCGCGGCTCTCCACGTCATCCACGATGGACTGGGAGCAGCGCACTTCGGACACCACCGTGATCGGCCCGGCGGCCAACAGTTCACGGCAGATGGGGATCATGTACTGGTCAGGCTGCACATACTCGCCCGCGTGATCCACCACCGCGACTCGGTCCCCGTCGGCGTCGATGGCGATGCCAAGCTCCGCGCCGATCTCCCGCACCTTCGCCGCCAGGGGCTCCATGGCGCCCTCTTTCGTGGGGTCCGGCCCGCGTCCTGGGAAAGTCCCGTCGGGCTCTTCGAACAGCACAGTGAGTTCGCAGCCCAGGTCACGCAGGAGTCGGGGCGCAGTGAGGGTCCCGCAACCGTTGCCCACGTCGAGCACCACTTTCATCGGGCGGGCGATGGAAAGCTGCTGGCTCGCCAGGCGGAAGTACTCGGGGTACACGTCAAGTTTCTCGCACTTGCCGGAGCCGCGCGCGAATTCGCCGGCCATGACCTCGCGCTTGAGTTCCTGCAGGTCATCGCCGTAGAAAGGCCCGTCGCCCATGCGGACTTTGATCCCGTTCTCGTCCGCGGGCCGGTGGGATGCGGTGATGCCCAAGCCGCCGTCCAGCCCGAGATGGCCGATGGCGAAGTAGAGGACCGGCGTGGGTGTCTGGCCCACGTCCACCACATTCACGCCGGTGGACAGGATGCCCTCGACCGCCGCCTGCGACAGCTCGGTGGAGGTGGCGCGCAGGTCCCGGCCCACGCCAAGGGTGGCATTGGGCTTGCCGGCGAAGCGGGTGGCATAGGCCGCGGCCACCTGCCGCACGAAGTCGGGATTGATGTCCTCAGGCCCAACCTTGCCGCGAATGTCATACTGACGGAAGACGTGTTCGGGGAAGCTCATGGCTGCTCCACTCCCAGCGGTGCTATGGCGACGGGCACAGTATACCACGGGATTCGGGGGAGGCGGAGGAGGCTCAGGCGCACCGTAGAATCTTAAGGGCCGCCCGGTGTGGGCGGCCCTTAACAGGCGATAGGGTCACGGCTGGTACCTACTATCCGGCACGGTTCTCGGTGCGCAGGCCAATTGTGGACAGCAGGGCGGCCCCCATGATGGCCGCGCAGGCGTGGTTACCACGCTGGGTATAGGAGTACTGAACGTCTCCGACGTATCCACAGACACGTCGTGTGCAGCGGTCTCGGCGCGTGAAGACATCAAATTCGAGGGTCAGGCATCCACATTCTGGGCACTTCCGCATGCTCGGTTCTCTCCTTGCTGCAGCCTAGTCTTCAATGTTCCGGAAAAGGCGGTGGAATCCTCTCGGCGTAATGCCCTCGAACTGCTCCAACACCAACTCTGCCCCAATGAGGCAATCGTCCGCGTCCTCCATCGTATACCTTCTCATGAATACCACTTTCGACAGACCGGTCTGAAGCACCTTCTTTGCACAGAGGGCACACGGGTAGGTCGTTGTGTAGAGAGTCCCGTTCTCGATTCCGATCCCGCCGAACCGACTGACCTGCAGTATCGCACTCTCCTCCGCGTGAACTGCACGGCAGTAGTCAAGATTCTTGCGGGGAGGCAGTCTACGCTGGTAGCGCTCCCCGCACTCACCGTTGAGGCAGACAAGATCAGGGCCAAGTTTCCCTCCACATTTGCCACAAGAGAACAACGCTGCAAGGTCGCTGAGATCTTGGTTCCGCACGACCTTGCGGTAGCACTCACCGTGCATCTGAATGCACGAACTTTGCTTTCCCGGGACTTCGTTGTAGCCCTCCGCCACAACAGAGCCGAAGAAGTTAGTGATTAGCGCTCCGACTTTCCTCTGCGGGCAAGTCGAGCGTTGTGCGACCGTGTAAGCTTGGCACATCCGGACTTCTGTGATGCTGGGCTTCTCTTTGTCGGATTCGGTGATTTTCTGCCATATCCCTTTCACCTTATTCCGAAGCTGCTCCCGGTCACCGGTCTGGTGCTCCAGTTGCCGAGGCTGCGGGTCCTGAACAGCTTTGTCGTTCCAGATGATCGCGTCGGCAAGGTCCACACAGGCGTCAGTCTGTTGCCCGTGCGACACTGCGAAACCCCACTGATCGACTTCTCGACGATCTCGTCGCGAGATCTCGTCAAACCGGTCCACGCTCCCGCTGATAGCTGGACTGCGCAGAGTTCTTTCGCGGCACACACCGACACTTGCCTCCACGGCAACCAAGTAGAACAAGAACGCCTCTGATAATGCAGACGCCTCATCCGGGTGCTTGATCCCATCCACGATGGCGATCTCCTGTCCCGATTTGACTATGCAATCCACAGCGTCTTGCGCCAGCGCATCATCGCCACGGTTGGACCGTATCTCGTCCCCCTTCTGCTGGAGCCTGACCACATCCTCGCGTTCGCCTTCCCCAAGCTCCCGGCGGATGAACTCTGATAGCTTGACGACATCGCAATTCGCCAGTTCGGCGAAGTGCTGAGCCGCTGTCGATCTCCCTGCTCCGTAAGGGCCTGTGATTCCGATGACAAGTGGGTTTGGCAACGTGGGCCCCCCTGAGTGGCCGAGAGGAAGCCAATGCTCCCTCTCGGCAGTTGATCCGTGCTCTACCGCCCTCAGCCCTCAGAACTTCTCCGGCGCAACCGCGCAGCCGCATTCCATGGACGCGTTCGCGGCCAGCGGAATGGCAAGGCTCCGGCAGGCATCGGTGTAGCTGCTCTTCAGCAGCGACTGGTCGCCCTTC
>JAGPGE010000222.1 GCA_018056145.1 Armatimonadota bacterium | reverse complement strand
GTCCAGCGCCCGGACCGGGCGGCCCTTGCTCTGGTAGACCTTGCTCAGGCCCGTAATCTCGATCATCTCTACTCCTCCGTCAACACGGTGGCGGGATCCTGCGTCACGGCGACAACAGCGGGCAACAGTCCCGCCAGTGCAGCCAATACCGGCGCGCCCAGCACGAGGGGCAGGAAGGTGTCCCAGGCAGGTTCGGCGCTCTTGAAGGTGATCTTGAAGATATCTCCGCCCAGTTCCAGCGCCAACCACGTCCCCACACCGAACCCGGACAGAGCTCCGATCAGCCCCATGAGCGCCGACCGGGTGATGAACAGCCCAGCGATTGGCCCTGATCCGAACCCCAGCGCCCTCAGGAGACCGATCTCATGCCGCCGTTCTCGCACATTCAGCAGGGACAGCAGCCCAACCCACGCCGCGCAGACCACCACCACCACCGCCACGATCACCCCTACGTATTTCTCCACCATCCTCCGTGTCTCGGTGCGGGCGACCACGAGGTTCCTCAGTTCCGTTACGTAGGTATCCGGCAGCACGCTGGCTATCTCATCCCGCAGAATCTGGAGCGACCCACCCGCGCACAGGCACCCTAGCGCCCGGATCATGTTGATTCGCCCGGGCATGTTGAACATCTTCTGGGCATCCCGCAGGTGGGTCCAGATGCGCACATCCTCTTCGCTGCCGTCCTCCGCGAGGCACCGCTCCACGGTGAGACGTTGCCCGAGAAGCTCAATCTCGTCCCCTTCCTTGAGGTCCAACTGCCGACAGATAGCGTACCCCACGATGCACTTCCCGGGCTCCACCACAGTCCCCATCGGCGCCTTGGTCCGCGCGCCGGCGGCCGTCTGTTCCTTGAGCACACCGGTCACCAGCACGGTCATGCCCTGCCAGTCCACCCTCTTCTGCAGCGTGGAGACGTAGTGGTCCGCCGAGATGCCCTTGGTCTGGGCAAGGCGCGTCGTGTACTCCTCTGGCATGTCGCTTTCGACTTCGTCCATCGCCCAGAAACTGCCCACATCCGCGTCTCCGGGCAGGATGAGCAGGTTGAAGCCCAGGTTACGCATGAGCCGCGTGGTCTCGGTGTTCGAAGCCCGCCCGAGGGTGATCATCGCCGAAAACAACCCCACGGACGCCGCAACCGCGATCACTCCGAGCATGAAGGTAAGACTGCGATGACGGATCTCCCGCAAGGCCAGTGCAAGTACCGACATTCCTCATACACTCCCGTGCCGGCGCATGATAAGAACTGCGCTGCCGCCCGCAACCAGCACAGCAAGCCCAACAGTAGCGGCAATCGCCGCCCTCATGCCGACATTCTCAGCCTCTGGACGGGTCTCGCCCCGCTCTTCTTCCCCCTCCTGGCCGGGCTCGCCCGCTCCCTCGCCCATATCCAGCGGCAACTCAATGTACCCCGAAGCCGGGTCCGGCAGGTACTCCCCCGGAGTCCGTTTCTCGCCGCCCTGACGGAAATCCACCCACACGCCGGACAGGGCGCTCAAAGCCGCCGGCGCATCCGGGTCGAAGCCAAGCGCTTCACGCGCTTGGGCCTGCCGGTCCCGGTCCCATCTCAGCGGCATGACGGGGCCGAGAATCTGGGCGGGCTCGCTGGTACAGGTGCAGTTGCGTCCGAGAAGCCTCATGCCCTGCTTCAGGGTCTCGGCGGTGATGGTCGCTCCCCAGAAGACAGGGCCCAACCGCCTGCCACGCCCGAAAAGGATGGCCGCTTTGGCCGCACTCTCGCCGTGGTCTGCCAGACCCAGGCTCCAGATGAGCACCTGTTCCTGCGGGTCATCCCACTTCACGCTGACCACCGGCGGAGCTTTGGTTACCGTGTCCCCCATCTCCGGCTTGAAACCGACCATGGACTGCGCCGCCTGCTGGACCGCTTCGAGAACAGCCGCGTTTTCCGCCGCGTCCTTGCCCTGAACCACGAGCAGCACGCACCACGAGGGCACCAGAAGATCCGCGATCTGCTGCCGCGCCGGCGAAGTCACCGCAAGTCGCGCCAGGTTCTCGTACCAGGCCCGATCTAGCGGCGCTTCCGATCCGTGCGCCACCATCCCGCGTCCTTCCGGGGAGATCAGAACGGCCCTCGGAGGCCGCGCACCCTTTTGGGTCAAGTCCTCGCGCAACTGCGCCGCCCTGTCGGCTTCGTCACCCGCGGTGCCGGTCGCGAGGACCTCCATGACGACATCACTGAGTTTCAGGTGCTTCTCCTGCGCGGCCTTGGCCTCCAGCTCCATGGCGCCCCTGGTGATGCTCATAACCGGGTCATGGAACACCACCAGCCGGAAAGGTTCGGGATCCCGCACGATGAACCCCGCGTCGCGGATGGAATACGGGCACCCGAGTGCCGCGCCGCACAAAAGAACCGCCGAGAACAAACACGCTGTTTTCATGCTCTTCACTTCTCCCCGCAGCCGTCCAGTCCTTCGTGGGTTCCGTGGCCGGGGACGTTAAGGGCACAATAAGTGTCCGTTGCGGCGCGAATCGCGGAAGGTCTCGCCGCGGAGCGCGGCCAAGAATCCCGGCAAACTCGCTCAGCCGCAACAGCGGAGGCGCAACCATGAACAGTCAAAGGTCCAGCAGCATCTCCATCAGCCCGGCCGCCCGGTGTTATGTCCTGTGGCCGGTCATCCTGCTCGTGGCAGCGTTGCCCGTCTGCGCCGACGATTGGCCCGTCTTCGGCCACGACAACTCCCGCAGCCACGTATCGCCCGGGGAAGTCACACTGCCGCTGTACGAGCAGTGGGTCTATAAGCCCCTGGCCGCTCCCGATCCCGCCTGGGCCGACCCCCAGAACGTTCCCGTCGAGGGCGTCCTGGAGTTCAACAAGACCAAATTCGACGATGTCTTCCACATCACCGCCGCCAACGGTCTGGCTTACTTCGCATCATCTTCGGACAACTGCGTCTACTGTCTGGACCAGGCCACCGGCGCGCTCAAATGGCGCTTCTTCACCAATGGCCCGGTGCGACTTGCTCCAACCATCGCCGAAGGCCGCGCCTACTTTGGCTCAGACGACGGTTACGCCTACTGCGTGGACGGGAAGACCGGCGAACTGGTCTGGAAAGTCCCCGGCGCACCCGGAACCCGCCGCGTCCTGGGCCACGGGAAAATGATCTCCATGTGGCCCCTGCGCACGGGAGTTCTCGTCCAGGACGGCATCGCGTATTTCACGGCCGGCATATTTCCCGGCGAACGCATCTACATTCATGCCGTGAAGGCCTCGGATGGTTCCCGGGTCTGGCTGAATGACTCCATGAGCGACCGTGAGACGGGCAGCTTCGACCTGTCTCCCCAGGGCTATCTCCTGGCCTCCGATGAAATCCTATACGTGCCCTCCGGCCGCAGCCTGCCCGCTGCCTTCAACCTCTCCGATGGCAGCTTCAACTACAAGCGCAGCTACAGCCGTTGGCAGACCGGCGCGGTGGCAGGCACGTATGCCTCGCTTGGCGGCAGTTATGCACTCCTGTACGGCGACCACCTGTACGTCGGCTCCGAGTTCATGGCCGCCTACGACGCCGCCTCGGGCAATCTGGGCTTCGCGTGGTTCCCGGGCCAGAAGCTCGTGGTGACCGCCGAGGTCTCCTACATGCTGGACCAGGAAACCATCACCGCCCTGGATCGCGTCAAGTACCCCGAACTCAGCCGCCAGCGCCGCGATCTCGGCACCCAGCGCGGCAATGTGGCGTCCTCGAAAGCCGAAGACAAAGACCAGAAGCTGGCCGAACTTGACCAGAAGCTCAATGAGGTCAACGAGGCCATCAGCAAGTGTACCTCCTGGACCTACGAATCCTCGGGCAAGCTGCTGGAGATGATCGTCACGAAGAATGCAGTGATCGCCGGTGGCGAGGGCTTCGTCGTCGCTCTTGACCGCAACACCGGCGCCGAACTGTGGCGCGGGACGGTGGAGGGCGAAGCGAAGGGCCTGTCACTCGCCGGCGATACTCTCTACGTCAGCACTACCGCGGGCAACATCCACGTTTTCGGTCCGAAACAGGTGGCAAAGCCAACCCTGCACCAGCCGAAGCCCGCCACACCGTATGCGAACGACAGGCTCTCCGCCTTCATCGAGCGCGCCGCACAGGCCATCGTGGACGGCAGCGGCGTGAAGCGCGGTTACTGCGTAGTCCTGGGCAGCGGCGACGGCCGCCTGGCCTACGAGATCGCGAAGCGTTCTGATCTTGAGGTCTATGGCATCTGCTTCCAGCCTGACAAAGTGGCCATCGCCAGGGAGAAGCTCGCTGCGGCGGGAATGCTGGGCACCCGTGTCCACGTGGAACTCGGGAACCTCTCCCAGTTGCCGTATGCCGACTACTTCGCCAATCTCGTCGTCTCCGGGCAGATTGTGATGACCGGCCAGATGGAGACGCCCGCCGCCGAGATCATGCGCATTCTCAAGCCATGCGGCGGCGTCGTGTATCTCGGACAGCCTGCCGAAGGCGCGCCCGACAGACTGGAACGCGCCACTCTTGAGCAGATACTCGCCGGGGGCGAACTGGCCGGCGCCACTATCTCCACAGAGAACGGTCTGTGGGCCCGGTACGTGCGGGGGCCACTCCCCGGCGCAGGCTCCTGGACCCACCAGTATGGAGACCCCGGCAACACCGCCGCAACCAGCGACACCTTCCTCCGCTGCCCGCTTGAGGTGCTTTGGTACGGGGAGCCCGGCCCCGACAAGGTCCCCAGCCGCCACGCCGGGAACGCCGCGCCCCTGTCGATCAACGGCAGGGTCTTCCTCCAGGGCATGAATGAGATCATGTGCTTCGATGCCTACAATGGCCTTTCATACTGGGAGCGGAAGATCCCCGGCGCAATGCGGGTGGGCATGGTCAGCGAGTGCAGCAATCTCGCCTGCGATGACAGCGGCCTCTTCGTCGCCATCGGCGACCAGTGCCTGCGTCTCGACCAGGAGACCGGCGAGACGCTGAGCACCTATACCATTCCGAAAGTGGACGAGGAGCGCCGCACTTGGAAGTACGTAGCCGTCGCCGACGGCGTTCTCATCGGCAGCAGTTCCACCAAGGGCCAGTACAGCGACGTGCTCTTTGCCATGGACTCCAAGACCGGCGATATGCTCTGGGTCCATCAGGGCAAAAACATCCGCAATAACGCCATCGCCGTGGACGCCGGCCGCGTCTTCTTTCCCGACCAGACCGCCACCGACGACCAGCGTGCCCAGGCTCTCTCGGCCAAGGTCGCGGAACTCGAGGGCAAAGGCATGACACCCGACCAGGCCCTCAAGGAGCTTGCTAACGTGGACGTTCGAGTGGCGTACGCCCTTGACCTGCGCACCGGCAAACCGGTCTGGGAGACCCCCGTGGACCTCACCGGATGCGCCGCCCACGTGCTCACCGGCATGGCCAGCAGGGGCGTCCTGGTCTTCTGCGCGTCCCACAGCAATGGCCACTACTGGCCCCAGTTCCTCGGGGGTGAGTACGCATCCCGCGCCGCTGTTGCCCTGTCCACTGATGACGGCTCGCTCCTGTGGGCCAAGCCCCTGGGGTACCGCATACGCCCGCTGATCGTCGAGGACAAGCTGATCGCCGAGCCCTGGGCCTTCGACCTGCACACCGGCGAACAGATCACCCGCACCAACCCCATCACCGGCCTGCAGAGTCCCTGGCAGTTTGAGCGCCCCGGCCACCACTGCGGCACCATCAGCGGCTCCCCCAACGGCCTGTGGTTCCGCTCATGGTCCTTCGCCTACTACGACCTGATCGCCGACCAGGGCACCGAGCACTTCGCCGGGCAGCGCGCGGGTTGCTGGATCAACATGATCCCCGCCAATGGGCTTCTGGTCTGTCCGGAGGCGAGTTCGGGCTGCGTCTGCCTGGTCTCGATCCACGCCACAACCGTACTGAAGCCCAGCAATACCCACCGCGCCTGGGGCCTGTTCAGCGACCCCGGCGCAACCATGCCCGTGAAGCACCTGCGCCTGAACTTCGGCGCTCCGGGCGACCGCGCCGCATCCAATGGCGACCTGTGGCTTTCGTACCCGCGGCCATCCGGTCGCATGCGGGTTAATCTGGACGTGAAACCGACCATCCTTCCGGGACAAGGCTACTACTCCCGCGCCGCCGAAGACACCCTCGTTGGCAATACCACCGACCCGTGGATCTACGCCTCGGGCTGCCGCGGCCTGACCTCCCTGAACGTGCCGCTTGTGGGCCCGGCGGACGGTTCCGCCCTGTATACCGTGCGCCTGCTCTTCGCGGACCCGGACAACGCGGCAGCCGGCAAGCGCGCCTTCGACATCAAGCTTCAGGGCAGCACCGTTGACACCGGCGTGGATATTGCGAAGCTCGGTGGTGGCAAAGACTGCGCCGTGGTGCGCGAGTTCAAGGGCATCGAAGTCACCGACAACTTGTCCGTCGAACTCGTCCCCGCGGTGGAGAAGCCCGAAGCCGACACCGCGCCGCTCCTGTGCGGCCTGGAGATCATCCGGGAGAAGGTCCTGCGGGTGGGCATGACGGTCCCGGGTTTTACCCTGAGCGATCTGGACAGCGCGGGCAAGGACGAGGTCCACATTGCCAACTACACCGATGCGACCTTCAACGGGACCCTCGAGTTCACTGCTTCCGAGCAGTTGGTGGTGGACCCCGCGCGTCTCGCAATCACTCTCGAACCCGGCAAGAGCATGGCGATTCCGGTCTCCGTGAACGTCGCTCAGAAGGGCGCCAAGGCTGACCTCGAGATCGACACCCGTCTTGTCTGGGCAGACGGGAGAGTGGAGACCCAGCGGGCCATCGCCGTCGAATACCTGGGCGCACGGGGACGCGCGAACATCCTGCCCTCCGCCGACGCGTATGTGAGCAAGGGAACGCCTGACAAGAACTTCGGCACGGATGCCACGCTCCTCGTGGACGGCGGCAATACACAGTTCGGCGACGAGAGCCACAACGTCGCCTACCTGCGCTTCCCGCTGGACCTGCCGGGCAAGCCGGTCTCGGCGAAGCTGCGCATCCACGTCCCCGCCGGCGGCCACACCCAGAGCGCCGACTCGGGCAAGGTCCGCCTGGTGACCGGGCCGTGGGAGGAGTACACGATCACCTACGCCAAGCGCCCGGAGCCAGGGAAGGATCTGGCGATCCTGGGAAAGATCGAGCAGCAGGAGTGGGTGGAGAGGGTCCTGGATATCGACCTGACCGGACTGAAAGAACTGTCGATCTGCCTGGATCCGACCGGGAATGACGGGGCCAGCTACGTCTCCCGCGAGGGCCCGCAGAAGCCGGAGCTGGTAGTGGAATACGAAGCACCCTACGAGTGAATGCCGGATGGGGCGGGCGTCCTGCCCGCCGGCCGTTGCCGTGAGGTGCCACTGCTTTCCGCGAAGCCGAAGCAGTGCTGCTGTCTGAGAACACACCACGCGGGGCGTGGTGTGGGACCCGGCTTACGTCGATGCCGTCCGCCGTTCGGAGCGGCCCCCTGGGAAAACGCGTCGTCAGATAGCGACCGCCTGCGGTCGCTGCGCCGGCACCCATCCGGTCCGGCCGTTCGCCTCTGCCGTTGCATCGGGGGACTGGCATCCGGGTTCGAGCCCTACCCGAACCCGGTGCCTGTACCCGATGCGCGGTTGTCCGGACGCGCCAGTTCCCCGTTCGCGCTCTCTGCTACTTGAAGATATCCACGGGCCGGCCCGACATGGCTTTCACATGACCGTCAACGAAAGCCACGTTGGTGAAACTCCACTTCGGCATGCCGTGGCTGAAAGGGGCGTTCTGGTTCCAGTAGAATGCTCCGAACACGTCACTCCACATCCACAGGTCAGTGTCGGAAGACAGTGTTAGTTGCCGCGGTGGGTGCCGGGTGATAAACGGCCCCGTGTGGGGGTGGATGTCCAGCATCGAGAAGAAGTAATAGCCGATATTCCCCGCGGTCCAGTTCGCGTCGGTATTCTCGAGCAGCGGGTTGTACGGCACAAGCACAGTGATTGACGGGCAGTAGAAGATGGGCCGATTGCGCACGTAGGGCCAGAGCGCCTGCACCACATTGAGCAGCGGATTGCCCTGGGTCGCGCCAACCGGCAGTTTCTCGTCATAGTCCTGGGCGTACATCATCGAACCAAGGGCCAGTTGCTTCAGATTGCTCAGGCAGTTGGTGCGCCGGGCGCTTTCGCGGGCCCGTGCGAACACGGGAAACAGTATGGCGGCAAGGATGGCAATGATCGCGATGACAACCAGCAGTTCGATGAGTGTGAACCCCTTCTCGTATCTCACGGGCAGAGACCTCCTCGGATCTGGTGGTGTTCCCGGAAGAATAGCCTGTCGTTGGGTACGAAAACCGCTTGAAACTCGAAAGAACGGGGCAAGACTACCTCCACAGGCTTCTCCAGGCTCGTGGCGTATCTGATCACCTGTGCCACGGCAGTTTTCCTTGATGCGTGCGCCGAGTTCTGCAAAAGGGTTGTTGGTATCCGTCCTGGGTTTGCTCGCTGAGTCTCTTGTGTGCCAAGCGGGCTGTACCATGTGGGGGGATAGGGCCGCGCGGGGGAGTGACCTGAGCGCCCACCGGGTCATTGTGCGGCACTGCAGAGGTCCTGGCTCTTGTCGGGGCCTTATCCACGTGTGCCGGTAATGCCAAAGCGATAAACCTGAAGTTGGCTCTTGCTGCACGCT
>JAGPGE010000221.1 GCA_018056145.1 Armatimonadota bacterium | reverse complement strand
TGCAGTGCTTGCACCACAGCCCGTGCTCGCCCAGGTTCCAGCCGTGATCGCCCCAGACCACCACAACCGTATTGTCGCGCAGGCCCAGATTGTCCACTTCGTCCAGAAGCTTGCCAATCTGGGTGTCGGTGAAGGTTGTGCAGGCGTAGTATCCGCGGATGAGCTCGCGCGCTTTGTCATCACTGAGCGGGCCCGCCTTCGGGATCTCGTAGTACGCCCGCAGCTCGCCCCACGTGTGCAGGGCGATATCGGGGCAGTCCTCGGGTCTGAAGGGGTTGTTGGCCAGGCTGATGGTATCCTCCGGGTACATGTCCCAGTAACGCTTCGGGCATGCGAAGGGCAGGTGTGGCCGCAAGAATCCGGCGGCCAGGAAGAAGGGGCGGTCCTTAAGGCGGCGCATCTCCTCGATGGCATGGGCGGCCGTGAGGCCGTCAGGATAGGTCTCATCCGGCACGTCTAGGCACTCCGTGGCTGGCCCGCGCCACGCCGACTCCTTGCCCGCCTTGCGTGCTTCCTCACGCGCCAGCCTGCCCTCCTCGCGGGTCTTCGGGTCAGCATGACTGGAGGTCTTCGGGTACCACGGCTCCAGGCTCCAGCTGTTGGGGTCGTCCCGCTTGCCGTGGTGGTAGATCTTGCCCATGCTCACGGCCTCGTAGCCGTTGGCCAGGAAATGCCCTGGCAGAGTGACCACGTCCGGGCGCGTTGTGGGAAGTGGTGTGTTCAGGTCCCAGACCCGCGTGGAATCGGGGCGCATCCCGGTGAGCAGACTTGCTCGTGATGGCGCGCAGACCGCCTGCTGGCAGTAGGTGCGCTGGAACGCAGTGCCCCTGGCCGCGAGACGATCGAGATTCGGCGAGATCATCCGCTCGTGGCCGAAGCAGTTGAGTTGCGGCCGCATGTCATCCACGGCGATGAAGAGCACGTTCATGGGGCGGTTCGCCGGGGCGTCTGCGCGGGAATCACTGTCCGAGAACAGTGCCGTCAATCCGCCGGATGCCAGCAGTCCTGCCTGAACGAATCTCCTGCGCGAAATCGACATGACGGGAACCTCCCGTGATCGGGTGCGGCGGACGGCGGAACCGGGGGACGCGAAGACCAGGAGCATTCGCGCCCCTCAGGACGCCTGGCCGGGGGCCTCAGCCACATGCTTCGGCACAAGGCATCGGCAATGCAAACGCCAAAAAGGCAGGATCGCCTGTCTCGCGGGACGACACCGGGCAGAGCCCCGCTACTCGAAGCGTATCCGGTAGCTGAACGCCTTCGCGTCCAGGTTCAGTTCCAGATTCCGGCCATTCCGGGTGAAGGTCACATCTCCCTGCTTCTCGCCATCCTGGCTCAAGGCGTCAATGCCGGACACCTGGCCGGGCTTGCCGGGCAGTTCGTCCAGCTTCAGGACCGCCTGGAAGGGGAAGCTGCCCTGGAGGGGAAGCAGCCGCCATTCTGACGGACTCTCGTGGACCAGCCGGAACGCGCCATTGGTGACGATCGGGCCGAAGTCGATCATGCGGCCATCCAGGTTGAGCTTCGGCGCATCCGCCGGCGGCAGTTCGGCACGGTAGTCAACGGACTTGATCTTCCCGTCCTCTCGGATGACGGTGAGGATGCCGCCGCGCACCCGGGTGTCGTCCATGTAGGCGATGGGCAGGATGCGCCCGCCACCCCGCGAGGGGGAGTACAGGCCGTACCGCAACTGGTACTCCCCATCATACAGGTCCGCGGGGATCGTGAAGGACGTCTTCGAGAGATGCACCCCGACTTCCTGCAACTTTGAGGGCGGCAGGTCCACGTTGGAGTGGATCGCGATGCGCTCGCCCTGGTCGGCCGCCTTTTGGTGGCAGACATGAACGAAGGTCTGGTATCCGTCCGGGAGCGGGCTGAGGACCTCCCACTCAATGTCCGCTTCGATCTTCCCGGCGCCGAGGTGCCGTGCCGCCAGCACTCGGGTCTTGATGGGCGCCCGGCTGCTCACATCCCGGGACTGTGGGCGCGCATCCACAAAGGTTGCGCCGGGGCTCTGCGCAAAGCCCGTGGAAAGCCCATCGCGCAGGGCGATCTCGCTCAGAACATCGCCAGAGACCGCCAGATACCCGAACTTGGGCAGCGTGCGGCCATTCACCACCCACGGAGTGTCGCCGCGGTTCACCCAGACTTCTCCCCCACCGCCGAAAGTGGTGTGCTGGCGGTGGATATCGTCGCCCGCGAATTCGTGGGCCTCAAGGGGTTCCCGGGCCAGGCGTTGGCAGATATCGTGCTGCAGCCAGTAGGTCATCACCGTGTCCCGGGTGCACGGCCCGGTACACATGGGGTTGCGGCCACCCATGACGGTGTTGGAAAGGTAGTCATCGCTGGCCCAGCCCGAGAACGGCTCGTTCCCGGCATAGCGTGGTCCAATACCGCCCGCCAGGAGGACAAAGCTGCCGTGAGTCGCCATGTCGTGCCACGGCGTGCGGTCCGCATCGCCGCATTGCCAGCCCCAGGCTTTCGCCGAATTGTGGTCGGCCTGGGCGCCGTCGAGATGCCCGACCAGCCCATCATGCCCGGCTTCCGAAATCTGCGGGGCGTTGTCGCCGAGCTGCTGGCGCACATAGTCAAAGGTCCGGCCCCAATGCTCCGCGCATTCGAGCTTGGTATGGAAGCGCCCCTCGTGGTCGTAGTAGTCCAGGAGCGGGATAGCGGAGAAGACGTCGATGAAGTACGCGGTGGGCGCGAACCCCTCCCTTATCAGCCTGATATTCCGCTCCAGCCACGGTTTGTACGCACCGGGCAGCCAGCGGTAGCTCTGGGCTTTGAAGCCCGAGTGGAACCACGCGCGCTGGGGAGTGCCGTCGCGGTTGAACAGAATGTGGCGGTAGCTAAACCCTGACGCATCCGGGTAGAAGTCGATATAGTTGTCATGCACCGCGCAGAGCATCCCGGCGTCCTTGCAGGCCTTCACCCAGGCATCCCAAACCGCCGGATCGCAGCTTGGCGGGTAGATGTCAGGCAGGCGGTAATCGTACCCGTGCCGCTGCCAGGCGTGCTTCACGAAGACCGAGTCATTGAGGCCGTATGCCCCCGCGCGGCGGATATCAGCGGCGATGTCATGCCCGCCCCACCAGTCAATGCACATCTTCCCCTTGAGCTTCTCCACCCCGCCGGCGGGTTCGAAACCGGACAAGTCGCGGTACACCCGGGCGGCCGCGAACGCCCCGCGCTCCGAGGGGACGAACACGAGAGTGGCGTCATGCCCGGTCTGCAGAGAGTACAGCTTGCGGTCCGGGTCGACCTCGAAACGATATGGGAAGACATCGGCGGCCTGAACGAGGCTGATGCCGTTCTCGAAGTCCATGCCCACGTGGCGGGTGCTGAGGGTGAACCCGCCCTGACCCAGTGTGAACTTGCCCGGCTCCTGAATTACATTGCCGAATCCCGCGTACACCCGTTTCGCCCTGATGGTTGCCGGACCTGGTCCCAGGCAGGTGAAGCGCGGCTCGCCTCTAACATTGCGTTCGTCGGTGGGCATGCTGAAATGTATCTTGAACGCCCCGTCTTCGGCCCACATCTCGGTCCAGGCGGTGATGGTGTTGTACTGCGGGTCGGCCACGAAATCCCGGATTGCGATGCTGCGACGGGTGGGGTCGCGCTCGGTCTTGCCGCCTATTACGCGCATCTCAGAGCGCGGATCACGCAGATTCTGGCCATTGATCTCGACGATGAACTCGTCGAAGACCACGGCTTCGTCATCCGTGGCGAAGGCCAGGGCGCCATCCGCGAAACCGTAAGCACCCGCGGCCCAGCCCACCCCGAAACGCCCGGCGGAATTCTCCACAAGCCAGCCAAAATCGTCCGGTCTGCCGGCAAGCGCGGCCCGCGCCCGGCGGATGGCCCGGTCGCGACGCTCCTGGAGCGCTACGGGGTCTTCGGGCTTGGGGATCTCGCCCACCATCAGCGTGGGTTCGCCCCAGTAACCGGAATCGCACGTGGTGTTGTTTTTCGGGCCGGGGCCGTTCCACAGACGCAGCGTGATCGTCTGCCCGGCGAAAGCTGACAGATCGACCTCGGCTGGTTCCCAGACCTTCGATGCCGAGAAGCGCTTGAAGACCTCCTGAAACGCCCCGCCTTCGAGAGCAACCTGCACCCGCCATTCCACCCCGTCGCTGGGCGGTTCGGTCTCCGGATTGTGGTCCCGGATTGCGGTGGCGAATGTCAGCGCAATCGGCGTGATATCGGGCAGCCGGAACCGGGTCTCGGCCCACATGCGGCCCGCTCCACCGCGGTATGGCGGGTGAATGCCGATGGACGGCTTCGCATCCGACCGGCTTGCGCGCACAGGCGCGAAGGTAGTCCCGGTCTGCTGATCCGAACCCGTCCAGCCCACGGGCAGGACGCGGAAGGGGGCATCGCCCTGGGCGCTGGTGACCCTGAACAGCCCCAGGCGGTCCAGGGCAACCGGTCCCGCGCCAGCAAGCGTGGTCAGCGGCAGTGCGGCGCTGCCGTCGTCTTCGGTAAGCGCGGACAGCCGCAGCCGCACGTAGCAGCCGCGGTTCGTCCAGTACTCGCCAGACTGGCTGCCGATGGTGACCTCAGCCTGCCGGACACCCTTGTCCGAGTCCCCCAGCATGAGGTTGAAGCCCAGTTCGGCGCCCGTGGACAGGCCATCGCCTACGAGACTGAGCGGCACGGCGACCTCCTCATCGTAGCCGGCTGCAGTCTTGCGCGCCGCCACCTTGATCGCGGACATGTCGGCGAGTGTCCGGGTGCGCGGGCCATAGTCAGGCACTTTGACCCGCGGCCCGATCTCCGCCAGAGGGTTGATGCTCAGAACCAGGTCATCGCGGCCAATGCTTGCCCCGGTGACGTCCAACTCCTCCCGCCCCGACAGGTACAGGCGAGTGTAGTCGCTATTGACAAAGTCGCGCGATTCCACATCCGCTGCGCTGATGTCGTCGTCGGTGACGCGCAGTCCGATGTAGAGTGTGGACCCGTCATGCAGCAGGTGAAGGATCGGGGCGAAGTCGCCCGGCGAGACCGAACCCGTGCTCACAAGCTCCTGGCCCAGTGGCACCGCGGTGGCTTTGCCCCACTCGGACAAGTCGCCGTCCACCTTCACAGGCGCCTCGGTGCGCAGGGCCTCGAGGCGCCCCAGGCCCGCCTTCGCGGTGGGCTTGCTACCGAGAGCAGCAGGCGCAACGAAGGTCACGAACACCGCATGGGCCTCCACCAACTGCCCGGCATGCTGGAACTCAAAATGCGCATGGACTGGGTAATGCGCCGAATACGAGGCCAGGCCGGGAGTGACCGCTGCCTCGCACTCCAGCCTGCCCTTCGCGGGGACCTCAACGCCGCGCGGCTCAGCCGGGTCCACGGCCCAGTCGTCGATGACACCCATGCGCAGGCGGCCGGAGAGCGGCTGGTTACCCGAGTTCTCCAGCACAACCGTGACCGGAATCGGCTTGCCCAGTTCCCCCACATCGCCGAACTCCACGATACTCACGGTAAGTGGCCCCACTGTGTCCTTAGCAGGCTTCCAGGCCCAGGCGACAGCGCACAGACAGAGGGTCAGAACAGTGGTGAAGATGCGCGGGAATCGGGTTGGCATGAGCGCCTCCGACAGGTAGAATCTGGTCCCCGGGGGCATTTCGCGGGAAGGGCGCCGGATACCTACCCAGACCTGCTGGACGCGCTTCGAAGCATGCAGGTGATTCCGGACGGACGGGGAAACTCGGCCCTCGCACGCGACCATGATGAGTGCCATCAAGAGGACGGGAGAGACGACGATGTCAGATAACAAGGCCGAACTCGCGATCAACGGCGGCCCGAAGGCCGTGGAGAAGATTGAGTGCCCGTCGGAGCCGAAAGTCGGGCTGGAGGAGTTTCTGGAACTGGCCGACACATGGGGATACAGCGCGGAGGCAGTGGAGCGGGTCCGCGAAGCGCTGAAGGATGAGCCACTCGGGGCAGGTCCGCACCTCACCCGCTACTACAACCCGCGACCGTCGAAGGTGGTGGCAATGGAGGAGGAAGTCCGCAAGTTCCTGCGCTGCAAATACGCACTGGCGCTGCATTCGGGGACTTCCGCGCTGGAGACCGCTTACGTGGCGGGCGGGATCGGTCCGGGGACCGAAGTCATCGTCCCCGCATACACTTTCTTCGCTACCGCGGCAGCCGTCGTTAGCGCCAAGGGTATTCCGGTCATCGCGGAGATCGACGAATCGCTGACGATCGACCCGACGGACGTGGCGAAGAAGATTACCCCGCGCACGAAGGCCATCGTCCCCGTGCACATGATCGGCACCGTCTGCGACATGGACCCGATCATCGAGCTCGCGAAGAACAATGACTGCCTGGTGATCGAGGACACCGCGCAGGCCGCGGGGGCCGAGTACAAGGGCAAGCGCTGCGGGACCATCGGTGACCTGGGCTGCTTCAGCATCAGCAGCTACAAGTACATCGGCGCGGGCGAAGCGGGCCTCGTGGTGACTGACGACGAGCGCCTGTTCATCCGCGCCCAGAACCACCACGACACGGGCGCGTGCTGGAGGCCTGACCGGTATGCGGAGGAGCGTTTCGAGGGCGAGCTCTTCTGCGGCACCAACTACCGCCTGTCCGAGCTTGAGGGCGCCGTGAACCTGGTGCAGTTCCAGAAAGCTCCGGCGCGCCTGGAGCGGAACCGACGGGTGTACAAGCAGTTCACGGAGCGCCTCGTGCCGCACACCGACATCATTCCGCAGCAGGTGCGCGATGTTGAGGGCCAGGTGGGCTACCGGTTCGCTTTCTTCGCCCCCGATTCAGCCCAGGCGCGGACCCTCGCCGATGCCCTGCAGGCCGAAGGCGTGGGCGCGAGCGTGATGACCGCCGGCGGCGCGCGCGACTGGCACATCTACAGCTATTGGGAGCACATCCTGAAGCAGAAGTCGGCGACGCCTGAAGGCTGCCCCTTCACCTGCCCGTACTACAACGCGCCGCTACCCCCGTACGCAGAGGACATGTGCCCGCGCACCCTGGACCTGCTGTCGCGCTGCGTGGCGCTAGGCCTGAGCGAGTGGTACACGGAGGCGGACTGCGCCCAACTCGCGGGCGCTGTGAACAAGGTGCTCGGGGCCTTCCACACGCCGATCGAAGGCGCTGCGTGGCATGACATCAAGGTGTAAGCCAAATCATGTGTGGGGTGCTCGCGCCGTCGAGCGAGGGCACCCTGCAGATGCCTCAACGGCACCGTGGGGCCCCGTGTCCTGGACGACGTACACACCCCAAGGCTGATCAGCCGAGAGCGAGCGGGGCTTCGAACCGGTGAGATGGTTCGAAGCCCCGCGTCTCGTCCCATGAACTGAGACTACCACAGCTTCTGGCGGCGGTGGCACGAGTAGCCGCCCTTGTTCGCGAACCAGTCCTGATGGTAGTCCTCCGCAGGCCAGAACTTCCCCGCGGGCGTCACCTGCGTCGCGATCTTCATCCCCCGCCCCCTGAGTTCCGCTATGAGTTTTTCAGCGATGGCCTTCTGCTCGTCGTTGGTGGTGAAGATGGCCGAACGGTACTGGTCGCCGACATCCGGTCCCTGGCGGTCAACCTGGGTCGGATCGTGGATTTCAAAGAAGAGCTTGGCGAGATCCTCGAAAGACACGCGCACCGGGTCATACAGGACCTCCACTGCCTCCGCGTGGCCGGTAGTGTGGCTGCAGACCTGTTCGTAGGTTGGCTTCTCGGTGCTTCCGCCGATATACCCTACCGTGGTGCTCAGAACGCCAGGCTGCTGCTGGAACTGGTACTCCACACCCCAGAAGCACCCGGCGGCGAAGATCGCCCTGCCGAACTTAACTTCCTCAGTGGGCCGGAATATCATCGAGATCGAGTTTACGCAATGGCGCGTGTCCTTGTCCGTGTACCCTTCGCCGGTGAACACGTGACCCAGATGGCCTCCGCAGTTTGCGCAGAGGATCTCTGTGCGCCGCCCGTCGGCATCGGGCACACGCCTGACTGCGCCGGGGATCTCGTCGTCAAACGCCGGCCAGCCACAATGCGCCCTGAACTTGTCTTCTGAACGGTACAGCATCGCCCCACACTGGCGGCAGGTGTAGATACCCTCGGCAAAGTGGTCGGTATACTCCCCAGTGAAGGGGCGTTCGGTCCCCTTGTGGAGGATGACCGCCGCCTCCTCGGGCGTGAGCTTCCTGTATTCGCTTGGCCTGGGTTCGCTGGTCATGGTGTTTCCCTCCGTAACGACTATGGTGTCAGTCCCTCCTGCAGTCTGGGCCGGTTGCGCGGCTGGTGGGTCCGTCGCTAGGAAAGCGCCTGACAGAATCACCGCCGCAAAGAGCATTCCGACAAACAGCGTAACCGCTGGGCGTGTCGAGCAGTGGCCACACATGCGTTCTTCACCCGCTAAACTAATTGTATAATCAGTATATATAATAACGCATGCTCAGGTCCCCTAGTTCACCCCTGCAGGAAGAAGTTTGACTGATAGCGGCGGCTGTCCTGCAAAGGTATTGGACGCGGGCTGCGGAACTGAAAGCTAGTGCGCCCCAGAACTCCACCCGAGGAGCCCCCAGCATGCCCCAGGACTGCCGCATGGAGTCGGAACCGACCCGTCGGACATTCTTCAAAGCCGCGCTGGTGCCGGCACTTGCGGCAGTCGCTGCGAC
>JAGPGE010000220.1 GCA_018056145.1 Armatimonadota bacterium | reverse complement strand
GACCCGAATGTGGGTCTCCGCATCCCCACCGGGATTGAGCGCCGTCGCAACCAGCGACGGGTCCGCCTCGCCGGTGATGACAGCGACGTCGAGACGCTCCCGGACGGGTTCGACAAGGCGGAACGTGTTGTCCGCATCCAGGCAGTCGCCGGGGAGTTCCAGCGCCCAGACCCCAGGGCCGCCGTTTTGCGGCGTCGCTCGAAGACCGACTGTCGCACGTCCCTTCCGGAAACCTCCCGTCTGCCCTGGCACTGCGTTCCCGGCCAAAGATGCGGCTACCCTCGCGGGTCCATCCAGCGCCACTTGGCCCGACTCCCCCAACTCCGCGCGCAGTTCCAGCGGCCGTCCCCTGAGCGGACAAGGGGTCACGGTGCGCACCGTGCGGAAGTATCGGTTCGCGGCCTTCGGATGGCCAACATCCACGATCACCGGCGGCCGGGGCAACGCGTCAGGGAGCGCGCCGCCGAAGGACGTCGCCTGCAGGTCGGTGATGAGGAACACGCGGGCGTCCGGCCCCCAGATGCGTTCGGAGCCTGATTCGGCGAGCGATCGCAGCACCTCGGCCCTCACAACTCGCTCCCGGATTCGTGGGAGCTCCTCCGATTGGACTGTCTCGAGCCCCGTTCCCAGCGCCAGCACCTCGGCAGATGCGGCATCGGGCAGGCTGTCCAGGATCATCGCAGCCGCCCGGATGCCCCGGGAGATCACCGTCTCGTCACCCACCTTGCACCCCATGCTGGCCGAGACGTCCAGCACCAGTGCCGGGCTTGCTGCGGAGTCCGGAAAGACGTGGTGCGCCCGCGTCTCAACCGTGGGCCCCGACAGCGCCAGGGCGATCAGGCAGATCAGAAGCATACGCAGGATGAGGAGAAGCAGTTCGCGGATGCGCGAGAAACTGCGCTGACGGCGTTCGCCCGCTTTGAGCAGGCGCAGTGAAGGGAATGGGACCCGCCGGGGTTTCCGTCGGCCCCACAAGTGAATGAGCAGCGGCACACCGGCCGCCAGCAGTCCCCACAGAGCCGCCGGGTGCAGGAAACTCATGCCGGCCCGGCCGCCTTTGGACTCCCGGTTTCACACGGCTCGCCGGACCTCACGGTGCGGGCGCTTCCAAGGCGTCGATAGCCTTCTGCACTTCCGACAGCGCCAGCAGTTCAGCCCCAAGAGCCCGGTATACATGCCCGGCGATGGCCTCGCGCCGGCCGGTGTCGTTGATCATCTCCGCGCACGACCGGTCGTCCTTCGCTCCGTTGGTCAGCCACGAGGCTTCCCAGCGCTTGCGCCAGGCTCCGAAGGCCTCTTCGTAGCGGTCCGCCGCCGCCAGGATATGGGGCTCGATTGCCGGGCCCAGCAGGGACGCGTTGCGCCGCAAGTAGACGGCCGTACACAGGCGGGTTTCGGTCTGCTCGCTGAGGGGGAAGCACAACCAGCAATCCTGCGGCGACCAGGTGGTCGTGGGGTCCAGCAGGTCCACAGCCAAGTCCTGCATGGCTGCAATGCCCGCGGGGGCTCCGTCACTTTCCGCCTCGTAAGCCCGGATCAGCAGGTTCGCAAGGACCCCCACGAGCAGCGCCTTCGGATCCGGGCCGGGTTCGTCGTCCTCGATGACTCCCAACCCGTGGAGTTCTTTCAGGAAGATCTCGTTAAACTTCGACCGGTGAATCGCGCCGAATCCTGGGCCATTTGTGCTGAAATAGACCGCCGGATCCTCCAGCGTCTCGTCGTATCCGTAGAGCACGCCGCCGTCGATATAGTCGGTGAGGACCGGGATCCCCGCGCCGATATTGGTGACGATGAACTCCCAGGCTGCACGGGCTGCGAGCAGGCGATCGTTCTCGTCACTCACCTCCGGCCACGAGAACAGGGTCAGGCGCTTGCCGTAGTTCTCGATGCCCCGGATGAAGCATCTGCCCGCCGGGAGCTTGTCCAGAGACAGGTACGCCAGCCACACCTTGTCATGGGCGTAGTGGAATTCCGCCGACCAGCCGCTCACCGCACAGAAATCGGCGTAGTTGGTCTTCACGCCACTGTAGACGAGCACCTGCGAGATCATCCAGGGGAGACTCGCGCGGTACTCGATATCCTCCACACCCGCACTGACGTCGATAGCGGTGAGGGCTTCGATCATCCTCTTGCGCGGTCGGTCGGTCTGGGCGAACGCGCTGGCACCGATGAGCAGAACCAGCACGCACAGGACAGTCTGCCGGCAATTGTCCACGACGGGAACACCTCCGGACTGATCCTTGAGGTGAGATTGTCCACAGTCTATTCCCCGCTTGACATGGGGACTCCTGCGAGGTCCCGGTGGGCGTCGCGCCAAGCCCCATATCTGATTGACAGTTCTGATGCGTCCGAGTACTATCAAAATGTCGAGTCGTAACCATTTCAGACCCGGAGGATATACTGCATGCGCAAGGGGTTCACGCTGATTGAGTTGCTCGTCGTGATTGCGATCATTGCGATCCTCGCCGCGATTCTTTTCCCCGTTTTCGCCAGAGCCCGTGAGAAGGCCCGTCAGGCCTCATGCCAGAGCAACATGAAGCAGATGGGCATCGCTTTCGCCATGTACATGTCGGACTATGACAACGTTACGCCCATGTGCCGCTACGTCGGACCTCCGGGTGTGCCGCTGCAGGACCCGAACAACACCGCCGCTGTCACCGTTTGGTACTCCTTCGCCGAAGTCGCCATGCCCTACATCAAGAACTGGCAGGTCTTCTGGTGTCCCAGCCAGGCCGTGACTGTCCGCTACGCCGGAACCGCTCCCGGGAATATTCGAGTCTACAGCTACGGTCGCCAACTTGGTTACTTCAACAACAGCGCCGGCCACAACATGCAGCCCTGGAGCATTCCGGAGGCGAACATCCCGCTGCCGGCCGAGACCGTGAACATGCAGGAATCCGACAGCTGCAATCGCCCCGGACCCCGTTACATCGCCTGGCCCGGACCGACCGCGGCTGTGCCCTGGGCAAACGATGGCTTCGCGCCCAGCATGCGCCACAACGACGGCTCCAACTTCCTGTTCTACGACGGGCACGTGAAGTGGTCCAAGCCGGATGGCATGCCCGCCCGAAACTGGTCCATCGAGAACGACTAGACGACGGCAGAGTCGCGAAACAGCGACGGGACAGTCTGAACAGGTTGCGCTCAGGGCCCTCGTCACACGGCGGACCTGAGCGCAGCCGCGTCTTCACAGGCGGGCGTGACGCCCCCCCAGCCGTCCAAATAGCTAGGGGACGCCGCCACCCTCCCTGACCGCTGTAACCCATGTATGTTACTAGCTCAACCCCGTCAGACCCTGCTGTTGACTCTGCAGAGCGGGCTGATGTACTATCAGGTTGATGACGTGGTCCGACTGAGGAGGAATGTTCGTGCCCAGTCGCGCAGAATTGCTTCGCCGAGCCGAAGAGGGCGTCAGGAAGATCCTGGAACAGGGCAACTCCGGAGCGAACCGTAATCCCGAGAAGGCACAGTTCATCGCGCCTATGGCGGGCTTCACGTCCTTCGCGGTCCCGGCGAGGCCGATCATCACTGAGCGACACCGCAGCAACTGACAGACGCGACTCCTAACGAAAACACCCCCGGCATGCGCGGGGGCGTTTTGCTTCGTGCAGCCTGTTTCGAGGGACCGGCTTCAATCCCGTCTTGCCCGGGCGACCCTCTCAAACACCGGGCTCCAGGGCGAGCCCTCCATCTCCGCGAACTCCACCGTCCCCGCCCGGTCCGGTTCATAGACACTGGTGAGCAGCTTCGTGGCCACGTGCCACAGGCGCTCGTAGTTGTCGACGCGTGTGTCGAAGCGCTCCTCTTCCGCCATCACTGCAGCCCGCACAAGGCCCCGGAAAGCGTCCCTGGCCTGAGTATACAGGCCGTCATCCCCCGAGTTCTCCGCATCCACCGAGCGTGCCACGGCCCAAGCCTGGAGCATTGTCTCTTCTAGCAAAGCCGCTATCACGATTGACGCGGGACCGAGGTCGATGAACCGCTGTTGCGCGGCCTTCAGCTGCGCCGCGCCAGGCGCCTGGAGCGCTTCTTCGGAAGCCGCAATCTCCTCGAGGCGCCGCGCGAACTGGTTCCAGCGTCCCTCGTCCGACAGGTAGTGGCGCGGCTGGGACTCGTGCATGCTGCGCGCCCAGGTCCTCGCGGTGGTTTCCCCCTCTACCGGGTCGACGCGGCGGTCATAGGGCAGCAGGAGACCGAGCTCGTCCGGCATCCCGAACAGGCAGAACTGCAGGTACGCGCGCTGCAGCGCGGGCACGGCCATGGAGGCGTTCAGGAACGGAACGTGGCGCAGGATACGGGACGCGTAGACGTCGAACTGCTCGCCAACGAACTGGGAGATTGCCACGGTATCCGCCGCCACTTCGGACACCAGCGCCGCCGCATGGTGCCAGTCCAGCGCCTGCCGGTACTCGTCCCGGAAGCTCTCCACCGCCCCGTCGTACGCCTCCTGCAGAGCGTCCTCGGCGCCCTCACTGTCCCCGCTGGCAATACACCGCCGGGCGATCTCGGTAACCGTCAGCCGCTGCGCCTCCTGGTTCAGGCGCCCGAACTCCTCGAAGGCGGCCTGGTAGAAAGCCAGGAAGTTCCCGCGCGAAAAGACTACGTCCGGCCCGACGGCCGCCGTGGAGATCAGGTCCATGCCGATGTACTCATGAATCAGCATGTGGCCGATCTCGTGGGCTGTCTCGGTGGCGATGGTTTCCAGCGCAACCACTCCCTGTGACGGGATCTGGGCCACCTTACATGCCGCGGACTGCGGCGGCTGAGAGGGGCCGCTGGGTTCGCCACCGACCATGGGCCGCTCGCCGTGACTGACGATCCAGCACCCGCGCGGGGTGAACTCCCGCGGGTCGCGCGCATAAGAGCTCAGACGCTTGAGCGCCACCGTATGCAAGGCCCACAGACCCACCACGATCTTGTGCAGGCTCATGGTGTGGGAGAACATATGCTCGGCCTGGTAGCCCATAATCCCGTAGTACGCACCGTTCAGGCGCTGCGAAAAGCTGTCGCCCAGGAGCCGCAGCTCAGGCCCAAGGCTCTCGGCGAAGTCCCCCAGTGCGCTCGCGGCTTCCCCGGGCGTAAGTCCCGGCCGGTCGGCCTGCAACGCCCAGCGCTCCGCAAGAAGCCAGCGCAGATGCCAGTACAGGTCGCCGAAAGTGGTGCGGAGGGCCTCGTTCTCCATACTCCAGTCGCAGGCCTCGTAGAAGGCGTGCAGCGAATCCACGCTGGAGGCAGTGATGCTGTTGCGCAGGCTTTCCACAAGGCGGTCAGACACGGCGTCCAAGCTGAGATAGCGGAAATCCGTGTGGCCCCGGGTGGGCCGATCTGGGTCCCAGGCGCAGGCGCCGGTCTCGCGCTCGAATTCGCCGATGCACAATTGGGTTGAGTGCACGTATCCCGACACCGCGGGCAGGAACTCGTTGTAGTATGTCTGCAGGAACTGTCTGGCGTTCACTTTCGGAATGCCAGGCTCAGAGGCACTCCGGAAGCAGATGGTCCCGTCCTCATGCCCGAGCTCGTTGAGAAACTCAGGGAGTGCCCCTGTCGCGGGCAGTATGCGGTACACACTCTCGCAGATGGCGTCGGTCCAGCCGGGGCGAATGCGGGTCTCGATGCGGGGTGCCCGGACCATGTCGTCCGCCGCCACCTTGCGCAGGGCCGAGGTGCCGGCTCCCCTGCCGTGCCTGAACCCAACGACGCTGTAGGTGCGCACGAAGAGCCGCGCGTGAGGGTCGTCCGAGTCCGGCGGCGCGGTCTCCCAGGTCTCTCGCGCCAGCGCCTGCAGGTCTGACAGACGGTCACTGAACCGCATCAGGAGCACATCGTTCCAGCCCAGAGTGCGTATGGCGAACCGGTCTTTACTGAACTGCAGCAGCGGCAGGTCCCACAACTTGCGGGGGTCTGGTAGATCCGCGAGGTACCGGTCATCCAACTTGCCGTACATCATCAGAACCAGCGGCGGGTGTGTAGGGGCGTTCTCGAACAGCTCCCGGGCGCGTTCCGCGGGCATGTATCCATACTGGATATCGAGCTTGCGTACGCCGCGGGGACGCCAGATGCGCCCGACATGCTCAAGGCGACGGGTGCGAACAAGATAAAGCATGTCCTGCCGGCCCATGCAGGCGTAGCGCAGGATGTCGCGGTCATTCACGCCAAATGCGTTTCGGATGGCCTGCCGGAGTTGCTCAACCGGCCGGGCAGCGCCGTGCAGTCGGAAGGGCACAATTCGGGCCAGGACCACTGCCACCCCATCATAGGCGGGCCCATGGACATCGGGGGGCGGTTCTTGGCGCTGGGCGGCTGTGCGTCGGGACGAGCCGGACATCGGAATCCTCCGTCGGGTCGGGCTGGTTGCCGACCGGGTCTTGTCGGCGGTCGCAAGGGGGAGAAGGCTGCCTGCGGGCAGCCCGTGAAGCAATTGTAGCACGATCTGGGACCCGCGCCAATTGCGGATGGTTAGCGGTTAGCCGCGCCGCCCCACGTATCAGGTGCGGGATGCCCGCGTCGTCCAGCGGGCAGGGCCCCGCACTCGATACGTCCTGCACGGGCAAGACGTTGTCGCACGGCACCCGTGGGGCCCTGTGCCCTTGACGACGGGCACATCCCACGGCTGTGAGATCGGCGGACGCTGTTCCGGCGCACCCGCCGCCTTCGCATCCGCACCACCCTGCGTATCAGGTGCGGGATGCCCGCGTCGTCCAGCGGGCAGGGCCCCGCACTCGATACGTCCTGTGCGGGCAAGACGTTGTCGCACGGCACCCGTGGGGCCCTGTGCCCTTGACGACGGGCACATCCCACGGGTGCAAGGCTGGCGCCAGGCTATGTTTCAGCAACGGGCATGGATAGCAGAGAGCACTAGCGCGGTGCGTCTCTGCCCTCGATCAGAACAGCTTGTGTGTCTTGTGCTCCCACTTCAGCCCGGCCATGAACCGACGCAGCTCAAGCTCCAGCTGATGAGCCACATCGGTGTCTTCGGACAGGAGCTCCTGCTGTTCCTCCGGGTCGCGGTGAACGTTGTACAGCTCCGACCCGAAAGGCTCCACGACCTGCCTTGGCACCGCATCCGGGCTGCACTGCATGGCCTGCCTGCCCGTGTCCGCGATGTCCAGATGGAAGCTCCAGTCCCGGTCGCGGATTGTCCAGGACTGTCCGTGGTGCCCCGTAACGGCATATCGGCGTATGCACTCGGCCTCGCCCTGCGCCAGGGGGAGGATCGACGGCGCAGTCTCGCCGGGCGGGTGCGGGACGCCCAGGAAGTCGTAAATCGTCGGCGCGATGTCGCACGACTGCACCAGCGCATCGCTGCGCGCGCCGGAACCGGTTCCGTGGGGCATGCGCAGGATGAAGGGGATGTGCACCAGTTCCTCGTAGTTCCACGGACGCCCCTTGCGGATGATCCCGTGCTCGCCGAAAGGCTCACCGTGGTCGGTGGTGAAGAGGATCAGGGAGTTGTCGAAGTACCCCAGCGCCCGGGCAGCATCCAGGAAGATGCCGACCCACTTGTCCAGGAAGTCCACTTCGCCCGCGTAGAGCGCTTTGATGTCCGCCAGTTCCGCGGGCGTCAGGTAGCCGTCCACAGGAGATGGCACCGGGTCGATGATGCGCTGCCCGCTGTAATCTGGATCGGCGTAGCGCGCGTAGTACTCCTCGGGCGGGTCCCAGGGTTCGTGAGGGTCGAAGCTATCGATCCACAGGAGCAGCTTGTCCCGGCCCTGCATGCGCTCAAGCCACCGGATGGCGGCGTTGAAGACCCGCGGAATGAAGTAGTCTTCCTCACCCCTGCGCCCCGAGATGTTCCGCAAGTACTGCATGAACTGCTCGCGGAACCAGGCTGTGCGATCGGTGAGCTCCGACGGCTTGAAATGCCGCTCCATGCCCGAAGTGATATCAATCGACGGATCCACAATCCACGGGTCATACTCCTGCCCGCGGATGAACTCCACACTGTCGAACCCTCGCCCGCAGTTCATCCCGGGCTTGTGCATGTGGTAGACGTCGGTGATGAGGCTCGTAGTGAAACCCTTGTCCCAGAGCCATTCAGCGAGGAGAATGTCATCGTGGTCGAAGGTGCGCCAGCCCCGGAAGGGGAGGGTGTAGCGGCCGGTCCACATGGCGGTCCGGGCCGGCAGTGTTGGCAGCCCTTCGCTGAAGGCTTGGTCGAAAATGAGGGATTCGGCGGCGAAGCGATCGATGTTCGGGGTGCGGATCCAGTCATTGCCGTAGCATCCCAGGTGGTCTCGACGCAGGCTGTCGCAGACGATCACGATGACGTTCATGATTTCGGCTCCTTTTCGGGTGATTGTCCCTCCGGCGCTTCGGTGCGTGACGCCCGGAAGCCTTCCGGCAACCAGAACCGCAGGATGCCGCGCGCCACCCGGGCGCTGAACGGCGTCTCGCCCTTCAGGTCGCCGTCGGACAGCAGCGGCGTGGGTTCGGGCGTATCCACGCTCACTTCGGTGCCGGTCCAGTGCAGGATCGATGGATGGGACAAGTGCTGGCCTCGCATGACCTGCAGCAGGGCCGGAACCATGGTGATTCTGGGTACATGCCCCACTGCGACCACTTCCAGCCGCCCGTCATCAATGTGGGAAAGCGGCGAGATCGGGATCCCGGCCCCATAGC
>JAGPGE010000219.1 GCA_018056145.1 Armatimonadota bacterium | reverse complement strand
ATCGCCGACATGATCGTCGAGGAACGCAAGCAGGGCGTGCTGATCCTGCTGTCGGGCGAGGATTCCGATGCTACCGCGAGGGCACGGCAGGCGGCGCTGCAGGCCATCGAGACCGCAAAGCAGTTCGATGTGAACCCGGGCTTTTTGGAGATCGACGCCGGGGCGCCCGAAGAGACGTGGCTGGTGAAGCAACTGCGGGCGCTGCCTTTGCAGGACGGGGCCCAGAGCGGCCCGCTTCTGTTCGGGTGTTTCGGCCGGGGACACGTGGAGGGCCCGGTGCCCGCAGTCGACGGCACCGCTGACCCGGCCCTCATGCTCCTCGACTTCATGTCCGGGCCGTGCACCTGCATTGCAAAACAAGCCGGCATGGGGCTGGACTTGCTGATCCGCCGCAACTGGGACGCATCCTTGCCCGCCGGAGGGCCGCCGGAACCGCGCCCCATGGAACCCGCCGGCTACATTGCATTCTGAACCAGCAAGAGCCGCTGTGGCCACCCTGCGGTTCGAAAGGGCGGAATGAAGAACATGCGACTTGGGGTCTTCGCACTGAGCTTGATGTCCGTCGCGTTGACCACGTCGAACGGGAGTGCTGACGACATGACCTGGCAGGTCGGCATTTCGCGCCGAGTAATCACACCCGAGACTCCAGTCTGGCTTGCCGGATACGGTTCCGCCCGGCCACCGGACGGGAAGATTCACGATCTGTGGGTGAAAGTCCTCGCCCTGCAAGACGGTCAGGGCAAGCGCGTGGTCCTGGCCACCACCGATCACATGGGCATGTCGAAGACCATCTACGAGAGCCTTTACTCCAAGGTCGCCTCGCGCTTCGGCCTTCTGCGGTCCGAGTTCATGCTCACCTTCAGCCACAACCACTGCGGGCCGTGCCTGAAGGACGACCTCATTGACTACTACCCCGCCGACGATGAGCAGCGCAGGCTGGTCAAAGAGTACTCAGACTGGATGGAGGACGAGGTGGTGGAGGCAGTGGCCGAGGCGCTCGACAACCTGCGCCCCGCGCAGCTGTCCTGGGGCGAAGGCAAGTGTACTTTCGCGGTGAACCGCCGCGAGAACTCGGAGGCCGAAGTCCCCGCGATGCTAGCGGCGGGCACGCCCCTGAGAGGCGTAGTCGATCACTATGTCCCGGTTCTTGCGGTGCGGGATGAGTCCGGCGCCCTCCTCGCGGTCCTCTTCGGGTACGCCTGCCACCCGACCACCCTGTCCTTCAACACCTGGTGCGGCGACTACCCAGGCTTCGCGCAGGTGAACCTTGAAGCGGCCCATCCTGAACTGACAGCCATGTTCTTCAACGCCTGCGGGGGCGACCAGAACCCCATCCCCCGGCGCAAGCTGGATCTGTGCGAGAAGTACGGCAAGATGCTGTCCGACGCGGTGGAGGAAGTGCTGGCCGGGGAGATGCAGCCGGTCTCGGTTGCTCTGCGCTCGGATTTCGAGTTCATCGACCTCGAATACGACGAGCTTGTGACCCGGGAAAAGCTCATGCCCATCGCCGCCGGACCGGCTTCAGTGCAGGAGCGGTGGGCGAAACGGATGCTGAAGCTCATCGACCAAGGAACGGTTTTCCCCACCTCGTACCCCTACCCGGTGCAGGCGTGGCGCATCGGCAAGGAGCTTCTCTTCATCGGGATCGGCGGGGAAGCGGTGGTGGACTACTCGCTGCGGTTCAAACGGGAGTTCGGCCCGGGCACATGGGTCTGCGGGTACGCCAATGATATGGCCGCCTACATCCCCTCCCGGCGGGTTTGGGAAGAGGGCGGCTATGAAGGCGGACCGCATCTTGATGAATACGGCCGCCCGGCCTGGCGTTGGAAGGGCGACATTGAGGACCGCATCGCCGCCAGCGTCCACCGCGTGGTCGAACAGGTGATGCTGGAGGATGCGGGAGGGTAGCGGGCGCCATCCGGCCCGGTCGTCTGCCTTGCCGTTTGTAGGGCGCGGGCTTTGTGCGCCGCCGGGCGTTATCTGTCGCGCGCGGCGCGCGTCTCGCCCCCCTGTTCGGTCGGTCTCAATCTAACTCCCCGATCCCTCCCCTCCCTACCCTCCAACCTCCGCCACGTCCACCATGTACCCTTCCCGCAGCAGCTTCACGCACGCCGGCTTTGCGCCCTCGGGGAGGTCCGACAGGCTGATGGCCGTCTCGGCTGACGCAGGGACGGTCACCAGAACCTTCCCCGCGATGTCCGCCACCACCAGGTCGCATTCGCCGCCGGGAAGCGCGACTTTCACGGTCAACTGGTCGCCGTTCCGGTTCACATCCATCCGCTTGCGCAGCTTCGCAATGCTGATGACCTCTTCCCGGGGCAGGTACGCGTTGATGGTAGCGAGCCGCGTGACCCGTGTCGTGCTGGCTTCGCGGCAGTTCAGCATGTCGAAGAGATGCTCCTCCGGGCCGATCTCCACTTCGAGAACCGCGCCATCCACAGTGTGGCCGGTTCCGTTGATCACGTGGTAAAAGGTCTTCCCGTTGCCTGTGAACCGGTTGGCGTAGACCCTCGGCAGGAGCGTGGGGATGAACGCCTCGCAGTCCCGGGTCTCGAAGGCATCGGCGTTCTCCTTGTACAGCGCGTAGAGCGCCGGCGGGAAATACCGCCCGAAGGAGGCCACCGCGTTCCACAGCCGGTTGCGGTTCTGCGGGTCCGCGCCCCTGTGATCGAGTTCGTATGCCTTGCACTCGGGGAAGTAGAACCGCTGCAGATTGCACTCCACCGGCCGCAGGGGTGTGGCCTGCACGGTCACGTCGTAAGTGATCGTCCCGTCGATATACTGCATCAGGTAGTCATATCCGGGGTGCTCCAGAGTGAGCACGGAACCCGGTGTCACCCGGTCCATCGCCTCGCGCACCATGCGGGTTGCCTCGGCGACGCCCTTGTTCCACTGGGTCACGCCTTTCTCCGAAAACCGGTGCTCGTGGAGGTCGCTGAAACACGCCCAGCCCCGATGCCCGTACTCGTCCAGGCGGATCCCGTCGGCACCGGTCTCGCGCATGACCCGCTCCATAGTCTCTGCGACCCACTGCCAGACCGCCGGGGTGTCGTGGCAGGGGTTCCAGACCTCGTAGCCCTTTGAGTGCTCGCCGTTCTGCAGAACCACTCCCCATTCCTTGCCGTGAGCCTTGCCGATCTTGCTGTTGTCGTCCATTCGGAAGGGGTCGGTGTAAAGCGTGACCAGGGAGCCCATGTCCTTGTATGTCTGGATGGCGTCGCGGAACGCCGGCAGTCCGCCGAAGCGCTCGTTGTAGCCGAGGTAGTCTCCCGGCTGGTTGTTCCACATCATTTCGCCGGTCACGGGGTCCTTCACAAAATACGGTTGCCAGGTCTTCCAGACGGACTCGCCCAAGACTTCCTTCACCTTGTCGATGGGCGTGCCCCAGGGCCCCAGCGGGGACCAGTCCCACCAGGACATGAGCTCGATGCAATCTGTGTCGGGCCGGATGATATCCTTGCGGTAGGCGCCGTCCTTGAACAAGATGCCCTGCCCCCAACCTGCCGCGATCATGTGGTGCACGTCTTTCAGGCGTGAGGGCCACGGGCGGAACTGCCAGACCCCGTGGGCCCAGTCCGCATACGCTTTCATAGCGACCCGCCAGTCGCCCGGATGCGCACTGAAGACCGCCTGGGCAGGGGCGAAGGACGCGCCCGGACCGCGTGTGCGCCGCTGGTACTCATAAGCGAAGCCGGTGCCCTGCACTGCGTCGAGAGAGTTGGTCCACTTGTACTCCGGCGCGGTGATCATGCTCAGGCGCTCGGCGCGATCCTCGCCCTGGCCCTCAATATACTTGCGCAAGGCGAGCACCTTGTGCCAGCCTTCGGTATCATCGGCGCGCACAGACAGGCCGCCGCCGCGCTGTGGACTGAACAGGTCCATCACCTGGTACAAGGCCTCGTGATCGCCGTAGCCCTTGCGGATCACCGCCGGACGGTCCGCGATAACGCCGCCGCCCCACGGGAAGAAGTAGTAGTCAGCCGCCGGGTCATCCGATGCCTTCAGGCCGGCCACGTGCGGGAACGCCACTTTGAAGTCCACCGGCGCGTCCCCGACGTTGGTCACCACAAGGCCCATGCGCAGGCCCTCGTCGTCGATGCCCAGTGTGAGCCGCGCCGACAACGCCGGGTCAGGGAGCGCAAGCTCAGCCACCAGCCCCGTCTCGCCATCCGCGGTAACCGACCTGCACTGGAAATCCCGGCTTCCCGCGTAACGCTTGTCGCCGACTTCCACCAGGAACAGCGCCACATCATCCGGACTGGTGACCATCTCGCAGGCGGTGATCTCGTTGTAAAGCGACACTAACCGCAGCCTGTCGCCCGCTTCAACCTTCGCGCGGAGGCCGGAGTTCTCGAACGCCACCGCGTTCCCTTCCATGCGCATTGCAGGCGCTCGCTCCACAGGCTTCCCGGCGGGGGCAGAAATCCTCGGGCACATGTCGATGGGTTTCTGGCGCGGGTGGTAGCTCAAGCCCAGGTTTACGGTGACTGCGCGGAGGGTCACAGGCCCGGTCGCCCGGATCTCGATCCCGGAGGGTCTCGAACCGAGTGGCGGTGGGAGAATCGTCCCGGTCTCGGGCATGCCCTGGATCGCGTCACCCGGCTTGCCGTCGCTATCCAGGACCGCGACTTCCACCGGCGCGCTGGCATCCACGGACAGGCTCAGGGCTTCGAGGGCGTTAATGCGGGCGGGGTCCCACTCGACCCGGGCAGTCTGGCCAGCGGACAGGCGCAGTCCATTCGGCACCAGCTCCCCGCCGCGCGCACCGGCGTAAAGGGCCATCCCGGCGGGGTCTGCGAGCGGGGTCGCGTCTGCCGGCCGCCAGACAATGCTGTCCCGCATCTCCCGAGCCAGCAGGTACAGGCGCACCATGTATTCGCCGACGCCTCCGGGAACCGTCAGCGTGTCGTTCCGCCAGTTCTTCCCGTCGAAAGCCACCGCGCTGTTGCCACGGTTCCAGGTGTGATCGATGCCCAGGTACAGGTAGTCGTCGCGCTTGTCGGCGGTCTCCTTGCGCAGGATGATCTCGTTCTCACCCCGCACGAACTGCTCCTTCGGCAGGGGCATGTCGTACCAGTCGAAGGTCGCGGGCTTGCCCTCGGCGTACACCGGCGCTCCACAGTTGGTGGGGAAGCGGTTCACATGTCCGTTCACCACCACCTCATAGGCTTCGTCCAGCCCGTTGGCTTGCTCCAGCGTGCGCCAGGAGTAGTCGCGCACGGTCATGTAGGCCGACAGGCGCACGGACTGCGCCGCCTCCCACACATCAGCGGGGACATTGGTCAGGTCCAGGATCTTCCGGGCCCAGTACTCGCCGCCATTCTGGTGGGTGATGCTCTTGCTCTGGTCGCCATCCCACTGTCCGGCGTCGTCGCGGACCATGGTGACTCCTTCGGTCACCTGTTCCACCAGCGACGGAACCGCGGCGGCGAACTGGGTGAGAGTGAAGATGAGGAGTGCGGGCAGGAGTTTTCGCAGGTTCATGTCAGACCTCCCTATCAGCGCACAGCGCCGCGCTGAGTTGACGTATTGTTCTTTCCACGCATGGGGCTGTCCATCCTCCCGCGCAGGAGATGCCCTCGTCTCCCGCGAACATCCAACCGTCCCGCCATCATCATCGAGGCTGGCGATTATGCCCGATCAACCCCAACCCGCCCTGCGGATGACCGGCATCAGCAAGGCATTCGCCGGTGTCCAGGCTCTGAAGGCCGTGGACTTCAGCGTACTGCCCGGCGAAGTCCACGGTCTTGTGGGTGAGAACGGGGCGGGGAAGTCCACCCTCATGCGCATCCTCAGCGGGGCGACCCGACCGGATGCGGGCGAGATAATCTGGCGCGGACGCAGGCAGGAGTTCGCATCCCCCGCAGCCGCGCAAGCCGCCGGGATCGCCATGATCCATCAGGAACTGAGCCTCGTGCCGGGCGCTTCGGTAGCCGAGAACCTCCTGCTTGGCCACGAGCCGGTGAACCGCGCAGGCTTGTTACGACGCACGGAAATGCTGGACATCGCCGTGCGGATCATGTCCGACCTTGGTGTCCCGATTGACGTACGCAGGCCGGTGGAAGACTACCCGCTCGCAGTGCAGCAGATGGTGGAAGTGGGCAAGGCGCTGTCCCGCGACGCCTCGCTCATCGTCATGGACGAACCCACCAGTCCTCTGCCGGATACCGAAGCCGACCGGCTGTTCGACACCATCCGCTACCTGCGCGACCGGGGCATTTCGGTGGTGTACATCTCCCACCGCATGGAGGAGATCTACCGGATCTGCGACCGCGTTACCGTGTTGCGCGACGGCGAGCTGGTGGGCGTCGCCCCCATCTCGGGTGTCGCCCGCGACCGCCTGATCGAGTGGATGGTGGGGCGTCGCATCGACACCCTCTTCCCGCGTAGGCAGTTGGCTCCGGGTGAGGAACTCCTTCGCATCGAGGCGCTCAGCCTGCCGTCCCACGAGGGCGAGGGCCGCCTTCTCCTGGACAATGTATCCCTCAACCTGCGGGCCGGGGAGATCGTGGGCATCGCGGGCCTGCGCGGAGCCGGTGCGAGCGAACTCATGGGCGCAGTGTTCGGGCGTTACGGCTGCAGACCCACGGGGAGCGTGGCGCTCAAGGGCGATCCCGTGCGGTTCACCTCACCCGCGCAGGCGATCCGCGGGGGCCTGGCGATGCTCACCTGTGACCGCAAGGCCACCGGGCTGATCATGCCCCTCTCCGTCCTGCACAATATGACCCTGTCCGCCCTGCCGGACATCGCTCCCTCCGGGATCCTGCGCCGGTCCGCGGAATTGCGGCGCGCCGATCCCCTGTCCCGGCAGCTCAATGTGCGCGCGGCGTCGCTGGACGCTGAAGTAAGCGGTCTCAGCGGTGGAAATCAGCAGAAGGTGGCGCTCGCAAAGTGGCTCATGACCGAGCCGCAATGCCTGCTGCTCGACGAACCCACCCGGGGCATTGATGTGGGCGCGAAGCACGAGATCTATGAACTCATGAACCGCTTGGTGGAGCAGGGCAAGGGCATCTTGCTCACCACCTCGGAATTGCCGGAGCTTCTCGCAATGAGCGACCGCATTTTCGTCATGCACCGCGGGAAAGTGACCGCGGAGTTCACGCGCGCTGAAGCCACCCGAGAGAGGGTAATGGCAGCGGCAATGGAGGCCCCCGGTGAGTGACCCGCCTGAGAACCGGCCAAAGTCCGAGACTCCCGAGGCCAGCCGGGCAAGTTGGGGCATCCTCGCCCTGCGCCTCCTGGGACGGCACCGCGGGATCGCGGCGCTGGTGGCGGTCTTCATCCTTGGCTGCATCGTGAGCCCACGCAACCTGCGCACTGGCGAGATCGTGTTCCTCACCCCCAGGAACCAGTCGAACGTGCTCTTCGAATACTCCGAGTACGGGCTGCTCGCCGTGGGGATGACCTTGGTGATCCTGACCGCGGGCATCGACCTGTCCGTGGGCTCTGTCCTGGGGTTCGTCGCGACGCTGTTCAGCTTCCTGGTCATTGCAAAGGGCATGCATCTTGCTCCAGCCGTGCTCATCTGCATAGCGGCCGGGTGTGGGATCGGCGCAACCAGTGGGCTGCTGGTTGCGAAGCTGCGGATCCAGCCATTCGTGGCGACCCTTGCGATGATGGCTGCCGCACGTGGCGCCGCGAAACTGGTCTCCGGGGGCATCAAGATCGCCCACGGGGCGCGGCCCTGGTATGTCCTGCAGGATGCGCCGCCGCCGGTGTTCGAGTGGATGACCGCGCCGTACGCGGGGGGCTGGCTCCGCCCCGTGACGCTCCTCTTCCTGGTCACCATCGTGATCGCGGCCCTCGTGGTCCGGTATACCCGGTTCGGGCGCTACCTGTACGCCGTGGGGGGCAACGAGGAGGCCGCGCGGCTCTCCGGAGTTGCCGTGGCGCGCACCAAGGTCCTCGCGTATCTCATCAGCGGGTTGACCGCGGCCCTCGCGGGCATCTCCAGCGCCTGCAGGATGGGGTACGGTGACCCAGAAGCCGGAGCCACCTTCGAGTTGGACGCTATCGCCGCGGTGGTCATCGGGGGATCAAGCCTCATGGGGGGCCGCGGCGGGGTGATGCTCACCCTCATCGGGACGCTGATCATCGGATATGTGAACAAGATCCTCAGCCTTATCGGCTGGCAGGAAGCCCAGCGGCTCCTGGCGAAAGGCGTCATTATCGTGCTGGCTGTGGTGATTCAGGAGACCCGGCGGCGGAGAGAGTAGCGATCGGCAGTCTGCAATCCACGGAGGCCCTGCAATGCAACGCGCCTGGCTCGTTGTGCTGACCCTTGCCATCCTGTCCCTGCTCACCGGTTGCGCGCCGAAACCCGCGACGGACACAGGCTCCACACCACCCTCGGCCACTCCGCAGGGCTCCGGGATGGCGCCGGAAGCCGCGAAGACCTTTACCATCGGCATGTCCCAGTGCAATCGCGGTGAACCGTGGCGGGTGCAGATGGACGAGGACATCAAGACCGCCGCCGCTGAGCACCCGGAACTCGAAGTGATCTTCAAGGACGCCCAAAACAAGACGGAACAGCAGCAGGCGCAGGTCCGCGAGTTCATCTCCCAGGGCGTGGATCTCATCATCATCAGCCCCAAGGAAGCGCTGCCCCTCACGAAACCGGTTGACGAGGCCATGGACGCGAATATCCCGGTAATCGTCCTAGACCGGAAGATCGAGGGGGACAACTA
>JAGPGE010000218.1 GCA_018056145.1 Armatimonadota bacterium | reverse complement strand
CCCACTGTGCCCTTGAGGCCCCGCAACGGACCGTCCGGGCGAACCACGATCTGGGCGCCCTCGGCCTCATTTGCCGCGAGGCGCACGACAACGGCGCTGCCCGGGGTAGTGGGTAGCGGCCGGTTGCGGCTCACCTTCCATCCGGCAGCCGCCCACCACACTCCTACCTGCGGATCGGGCGACGGCAGGGCTTCACCGTAATTGCTGACATCCAGCACGCACACGTTCCCGTCTGTGGCCAGGCGTGTGTTGAGGTCGGGCCCGAGGGCCAACTCCAGGAAATAGCGTCCCGGCAGGGGCGTCTCGTACGCAAGGCTCACGCGCGTCTGTGCGCCCGGAGAGAGGCTGTCCGCCGCGCCGGTGACGGTGGTGGTCTCGCCGCGCGGGTCCTCGACCAGAAGCTGGGGCTGGAGCGCGACCGGCCTGTCACCGCGGTTCGTGACCTGGATTCCGATCGTCGGCTGGTCTCCTGTGCGACCCTCCGGCGCGATGGCCAGGACGGCGTCCTCGCCCAGCACCGTCAGGGCCGTCGTCTGCCCTGCCAGGTCAGTCTCGGGCCCCTCTACCTCCGCCTCATACTCATAGCCGGTGACCTGGAAAAACGTGGGCTGCGTCTGGTCGCTGTCGTCGCAGCTCAGGCGCACCCAGACAGCGGGGGCGGGGAGCATGTCCGGCGGCAGAGCAAAGCCCGGACCCGGCATCCCCTGGCCGACTTCGCCCAGCACACGATAGCTATGGCCCTCCGTGGACGCTTCCACCCGCAGTCTGAGGCTGCTGGGTTCGTGGAACCACACGGTCGGCCTTATCGTCGCCCGGGCCTGCCTGCGGTCCCCAACCGCATGGCGGTAGATGACGTACTGTCCCGCCCGGGCGAAGCGCCACCGGTTGTCGTGGAAGTCCGCGCTGAACCCCGCCAGCGGGCGGCTGACGGTGCGCCAGGTGTCCAGGGGGGCAGCGAAGCGGTAGCTGTGGCCGGTCAGACTTTCGCCCTCACCCAGCTCGATCGGGCCCTGTTGCCGGTGGGAGAGCTTCACCGGGTACAGTTCGGCCAGGTCATAGTCGATCTCGCCCTTCAGTTGCCACTGCCCCAGGGCCAGCCGCACAGGGCCCGTCCGGGCGGTGTCGGGCGCGACGAAACGCAGCCGTTGCTCCTGCCAGCGAGACTGGCCTTCTTCGACCGTCAGTGCCAGGACCCGGATGGCGAAGTCGGGGCCGATGACTGCGTAGGGCACCGCATCACCGTTGGCGCGCAATCGCAGCCGAACCCGCAGTTCATAGACCTCCCCGGGCTCCAGCGCAAGCGGATCGCTCTTCCATTGCCCGCCGTCGCGCACCGTCACGTAACGCTGGCCATCGGCCGCGTCATCGCTGGCCCAGGCAGTGTCACCGTCGGCCACCCAGCCGTCAGGTGACTGTCCGCCGGACTCGAAGGAGGGGTTAGTGATGGCGGGCAGCGCCCATGCGGCGGCGGAGACGAGTGTGAGTCCGGCGACGAAGGCCGTCGAGAAACGGAGCATGGGTGTCGCTCCCCGTGTGGATGGTCGCGCCACCGTGGACCCTCGCTGATGACCCCACGCCGCGACGCGGATGTATGCGACCCTAGCAGCTGCACTGAGCGTCTTTCAACGACCGCAGGTATGCACCGCGGTTACCTGCAGGTGAGCGGTACAGCCCGAGATCACCCAACTGCATCATGGCGTCCGAGCTGCAGTTGCACGATCTCGGACAGTCGCCTCATCTCCGGGTCTGAGAGCGGCTCCCTGTAGAGTTGCTGCTCGAGCCACAGGCCGCTCTCACGTATCTTCACCTTGGGCGAGTGCAGGCCCAGCCAACGCTCCGATGGGCCGCACTCCTGGCACAGGGAGACCGTGGAGATGAGCCGCGACTCCCACAGTCTCCGCTCATCAACGGTGGGGGCCGGGAACACCACGAACCGGAAGCTCCGCCGGATGTACTCCGTCACCCGGCGTTCGACACACTCCAGCCTCTCCCGGTCGATGGTGTGACCGTATCGCTTCTTCGCCTTCGAGGACGTCAGATCAATCTCCCACTGCCCGAGGAACTCGTCTCCGTCTCTCGCGAGCAGGGCCCGGCCGATGTTCTTGCGGAAGATGCTCCGGTCCTTGTTCTCCTTCAGGAAGTGCTCCTCGAGTCTCAACGGCAGACGCCCATCGCCACGGTGTGTGCCAATCCGCACGATCCGGTCAGTGCCGTGTCCTCGCTCACCCTCTTCGAACAGCACGTACAGGCCATCGCTCGGGAACCCATCCTGGCCGAAGCGGAATGTCTGGAGTGGCAGTAGACGCAGCAACTCGTGGAGCCGACCGCACGGGTCACTCATCCACCCATTCCTTCAGTTGGCTGAGTTGCTCGCCGATGCGCAGTCCCTCAAGTGGTACCGCGACGTGCCTCAGGTGCGGCGCCAGGTATTTGCGATAGTTCGCGCCCGCCAGGAACACGTATTCGTCCCGGGCGGGGTCGGAGCGCAGGCGCAGTTGCTCGAGCACCTGGCCGGCCCATCGCCTCACTTCCGCAGCGGACATCGCGTTGAGGGTCAAGTCGTATGGCCGCACTCGCTCGCGCAGATCGAGGAGTCCATACTTGGCCGACAGGATGAATATGGCGTCCGGCTGTAGTCTTCGGGCGTAGGCGAGGTTCAGCCTGAACAGGGGGCTCGTGTACAGGTCCTGTGCCTCGGCCTCGTGGTCCAGCTTCTTGCTCACACATGAGATCAGCACGATCTTGGCCATCGCACGTCGACTCCCCGCTACGGCAGTCTGTCAGACGTTGGTACTGCCTACCCCTGTGCCTCCAGGATCGCCCTCAGCCCCTCCACCGTCAGAGGCCCGTCGTGGCCCCTGTGCAGCATGCGGTGGCAGTTCGGGCAGACGGCCGCCATGTCGGTCTCCGGGTTCACATCCACCGTCTCGCCCGTGTACTCGCTCACCGGCTTCAGGTGATGCACCTCGATGAACCCCACGCCCAGTTCGCCGTAGACCTCGCTGAACTCCATCCCGCAGACCTCGCAGCGTGTGCCGTGGATCTTGATCGCCGCCACCCGCAGGTCCGAGTTCCGCTCGTAGTGGCTCACCAGGCGGGTGACCTTCTGACCTTCCTCGTAGGTCTCCTCTTCCTCGATGATCTCCAGGTCCCGCACCACCGTCAGGTGCGTGGTGTCGCAGACGGCGGCCATCGCCTGCCACATCGCCTCGGCCTCGTCGTCCGGGATGTAGCGGAACAGGCCCGTTCCCCAGGCCCTGTGTTCGGCGGCCGCACGGTAGTCCCAGAAGCGTGGGGCATCGCCGAAGCGGTCGGCGGGCACTCGCAGGAAGTGGGGATGGTCCGGGTCGGCGGAGACGATGTCCTCGCCGTGGTCCGACCGCTCCTTCAGGTCGATGCGGAAGCAGGCGATGATGATGCGGTCCTCCTCAGCCATGTCGTTCCGCCGGGAGGTCAGGAAGGCGAGCTTGCCCACATCGGTCTGGTGGATCGGGATGCCCTTGCCCTCCTGGGGGCCGCTGTGGTGGGTGCCGCCGCCGAAACGCAGGTCGTAGTAGGCTCCATAGTCCATGCACGGGCGGGCGGACAGGGGCAGTCTCGCTTCCGTGTCCGAGATCTTGTGGCACTCGTTCTCCGGCTGGTTGCACCACACTTTGCCTTCGCGGATGATGTTGATCAGTCGGCCTTCGGGGCTGCAAGGCGACGACCACGGGCCATCTTCCCCGTAGACCCAGGTGACCTTGAAGGCGATGTTCTGGAGTTCGTCCGGCATTCTGCTCACGCCCTCACTCAGATCGCTGCTGCATCTCCCACGCTTCCAGCACCAGCCGTCTGGTGCGGTGTTCGCCGTACCCGTTCTCTTCCTTCGGCTTAAGGCCCCGGAAGGTTGCCTGGGAACTCCTCGGGGGCGCGGGGAGGCCTCTCACGTCACAGGGGGCTTCGGGCAGACCTGCGTGCACGGTCTCAACTCGTCCGCTCGATGTCGGACCACCAGTCGTTGAGCCATACCACTCTATCGGCGTAGCACTGCAGGTCGGTCGATACGGTGTCCTCAAATCCGCAGATCCAGATCTCCTTGTGGCACTCGCTCTTCACGTAAGCGATGGCGTCCTCGAAATCGCCGTCCCCAGCACAGAGGATCAAGCGTTCATACTGGTCCTGCAGGGCCAGCTTCAGCACCAGCGTCGCTATTCCCACATCGACACCCTTCTGGACCTTGATCTGGGTAACTTCGGTGCCGCAATCAGGACACGTCCAGTCGATGGGTTGGCGACACTGGTAGCACTTCAGGTTGACGGTCTTCAGCCCGTAGAGTTGCGTTCTCATCTGGGGCCCGCGAGGTGGAGCCGAACGCAGCCACGTGTGGAAGCTGTCCTGGCGGTCGTTGGGTGGATCGGGTGTGCTGTTGAGGTAGTAGCTCTCGAACACCTCCTCGCCCAGTTCGAGCTCAATGCGGTCCTTCAGCTTGAGGTAGTCCAGCTTGCCGAGCGGGCAGTTGAACAGATACGCACCGTCCACAATCCAGACTGTCTTCACGTTCTTCCCTCCCTGACATTGGGTGCTATACGGGTTACGACGACTTCTCCTGCCTCTCCCAAGCCTCCAGCACCAAGCGCCTGGTCCGGTATTCGCCGTGCTCCTTCTCTTCCTTCTGCTTCAGGACCCGGAAGGTCTCGCCGGGGAAGTCTTCGGCGGGTTCGGAGGGGAGCAGGTGGGGGCCCGAGCACGTCGGGTCCTCCCACGGGTCCAGGATGTCCGCCAGCTCCCGCTCGCTCAGGCCGTGCGGGTCGGGATGAACGCTACCTATTGGCCCCGAACACTATCTGTTTCGAGGCCGCTGCTGGAGGGTGGCTTGGCGTCTCCCCTCATCGGTCGGGAAGTACCTGCGGTCGCCCTCCTCGCCCGTGTAGCTGACCAGCCCGTTAGCGATCAGAGGGCGGCAGGTACGCAGGACGTTGCGGACCTTGCAGTTGAACCGGGGCTCGCCGTCTGGCCGAGTGCGGTATGAACTGGCGTCAACGCCGTCTGGGTCCATGCCCGTCGCGACTTCCTGGATGATGTCGTCGATGGCCATCCCTGGCCTTCGTGTGAGAGCTGCGAGGACCTCAGGCCTGATCTCTGCTTCCGTGTAGTCAGTCATGTTCCGCCCTCCCGGCGTCCGATGGGTGCACAACCCACTCGAGGAGCTAAGTGCCGACCCCACGCCCCCCTTGCCTCCCCCACGCCTCCAGCACCAGCCGTCTGGTGCGGTATTCGCCCAACTCCTTCTCTTCCTTCTGCTTCAGGACCCGGAACGTCTCGCCGGGGAAGTCCTCGGCGGGCTCGGCGGGCAGCAGCGAGCGGGCCTTGGCAAGTCGTGTCCTGCCACGGGTCCGGGCTGCGCGTGGTCGCCTGCCTGGGCGCTGTGAGGCTATAAGGAGCGTCGCGGGATGGCACGTCCCCCGGTCGCCGCACCGCACCTCGATTCGCCGCCCCAGCCCGGACATCCTTCCTTGGAGCAAGACACTTGTGTGACGGAGCGGCGCGATTCCCCTCAGGCATCAGCCGCAACTGCATGAAGGACTGCGTACCTTGTATGCAGAAACCTGCTATGTCGATGCACCAGGCATCACAACCGGGGGACCCCAATGTCGTTCTCGTCACCCAGCCTCCAGAGCAGCCAGCTCGTATCAGTGCGACAACGCAGGTACGTTGTCAGCGACGTCACGGCCAGCCTCGTTGACGCTGGCCCCCTGAGTGCGTCCGCTCCCGTCGTGCAGCATCTCGTCGCGCTCCACTCCGTCGAAGATGATGCCCTTGGCGAGGAACTCCAGATCGTCTGGGAACTGGAGCCTGCCGCGCAGGTGCTGGAGCACGTGGCCTTGCCTTCGCCCGGCGGCTTCGACGCACCGGAGCGACTGGACGCCTTTCTCGACGCCGTGCGCTGGGGAGCCGTATCCACGGCTGACGTCCGTTCGGTGCAGTCCCCGTTCCGCAGTGGCATCGAGATCGAGGACTACCAGCTTGATCCGGTGGTCCGGGCCATCCAAATGCCGCGGGTGAACCTGCTCGTTGCCGACGATGTAGGCCTGGGGAAGACGATCGAGGCGGGCCTGGTCGCCCTGGAACTGATCATCCGACACCGGGCACGCCGGGTGCTGGTCGTGTGCCCGGCTTCACTGCAGATGCAGTGGCAGGAGCAGATGCGAGACAAGTTCGGGCTCGAGTTCCGCATAGTCGACAGTGAACTGATGCGAGCACTCCGCCGCAAGAGAGGCATCCACGTCAACCCGTGGGCCCACTTCCCCCGGCTGATTACGTCCATCGACTTCCTGAAGCGCGAGCGGCCGCTCCGTCTGTTCAGTGAGACTCTGCCAAGTCAGGGAGAACCGCTATACCCGCGCCGCTACGATGTGCTCATCCTCGATGAGGCACACAACTGTGCCCCGTCAGGACGTGGACGTTACGCCACCGATTCCCAGCGGACCGAAGCCATTCGCCTGCTGGTCCCGCACTTCGAACACAAGCTCTTCCTCACCGCCACTCCGCACAACGGCTACCCGGAGAGTTTCACCGCACTGCTTGAGTTGCTGGACAACCAGCGGTTCGCGCGCGGCACCCAACCTGATCGCAGCCAGTTGGGAGCGGTCATGGTGCGACGCCTCAAGTCCGAGCTTGAGAGTAACTGGGATGGCACACCCAGGTTCCCAAAGCGAGCGATCGAGCCCCTGGAGGTTGCCTACACAGAGGAAGAGCGTCGGGTGCATTCGGCCCTGAGGGAATACTCCCGACTGAGACAACAGGCGGCCGCTGAGGGTGCGGAACGGTTCGCGACCGAGTTCGTCCTGAAGATGCTCAAGAAGCGGTTGTTCTCCAGCCCGGCCGCGTTCGCCATCACCCTGGAGCAGCATGAAAAGTCCCTGCGTTCAGCCCGTCGAGCAGGACAGGCCGACGGAACCCGTGGCCGCAACTTGCAGCGCCAACTCGACCGGGCGGACGAGGACTACTACGACGACGATGAAGCTGAGCAAGCCAACGCAGACGCAGTCGACGCGGCTACCCGGCTTTTCCGGCCCCCCGATGAGACTGAGAGAGAGCTCCTCAAAGGGATGAAGGAATGGGCGGACAGAGCTTCCGGCCAACTGGACGCCAAGGCGACCGGGCTAATCGACTGGCTGCACAAGACCATCCGCCCCGGCGGGAAATGGTGTGACGAGCGGGTCATCATCTTCACGGAGTACCGGGCGACGCAGAACTGGCTGCACGGCATCATGGCCCGTGAGGGACTGGCCGGCGGCGACCGCCTGCTGACGTTGCATGGCGGGATGCAGACAGATGAGCGTGAGAAGGTCAAGGCCGCCTTCCAGGCCAGACCTACTGAGAGTTCCGTGCGTATTCTGCTGGCCACCGATGCTGCCTCCGAGGGCATCGATCTCCAGAACCACTGCCACCGCCTGATCCACTACGAGATTCCGTGGAACCCCAACCGGATGGAGCAACGCAATGGCCGCATCGACCGTCACGGCCAGAAGGCCGATGAGGTTCTGATCTACCATTTCGTGGGCAGCGGCTACAGGGACAGGGAAGCCCGGATGGTGGAGATGCCCGTCGGCGATCTCGAAGGTGATCTGGAGTTCCTCATGCGGGCCTCCAGGAAGGTCCAGGCGATTCGGGAAGACCTGGGCAAGGTTGGCCCGGTTATCGCCCAGCAGGTCGAGGAGGCCATGCTGGGACGCCGTACCAGGCTGGACACATCCCAGGCCGAGCGAGACTCCGAACCTGTCCGCAGGCTCCTCAAGTTCGAGCGGGACCTGGCCCGGCAGGTAAAGCAATTGGTGGACCAGTTCAGGGAGACGCAACGGGACCTGCATCTCTCTCCACAGAACATATGCAAGGTCGTTCAGGTCGCCCTGGAACTCGCCGGCCAACCTCCACTGCAGCCAACGACACTTGACGGCGTGTGGCCCCATCCCGGACGCGGCGAATGCCCTGTGTTCCGGCTGCCCGGCCTCACCGGTTCGTGGGCGTCCTGTTCCGAGGGGCTCGAGCACCCTCACACCCGGGAAGTCCGGCCGATTGTCTTCGACCACGCGCTCACCAAGGACGCGAACGGCAAGCCGCGGGACGACGTGGTCCTCGCCCACCTGAATCACCGCCTGGTGCAGATGTGCCTGCGGCTGCTTCGGGCCGAGGTCTGGTCGCAGGAGGGCAGCAAGCGGCTCCATCGCATCGCGGCCCGAGTGGTGCCCGACAACGTCCTCGCGACTCCCGCCATCGTCGCCCACGCCAGGCTGGTGGTCATCGGTGGAGACTGCCATCGGCTGCACGAGGAGATCATCACCGCAGGGGGGCATATCCGAGAGGGGCGCTTCTCGAGGATGAACCTCGGGCCCATGCAGGAGGCCCTCGAAGCAGCAACCGATGAAGAGCCGTCGGAGGACGTTAAGCGAAGGCTGTTGCAGCTGTGGCCGAATCTGGAAGGGCCGCTTCGACAGGCCCTCGAGAACAGAATGCGAGACCGGACCGACGGCCTCCGCAAGCAGCTCGAAGAGCGGCGAGACAAGGAGTCCGCCGACATCACCGCCATTCTGACCGAACTCAGAGTCCGGATCGAGGCCGAGCTCATCGACCCCAAGTACCTGCAGATGCAGTTCGAGGGATGGGCGCCCCCTGAGCGGGAGCAGTTCGAACGCAACACGGAATGGTTGCGTGCTCGCGTCAGGGC
>JAGPGE010000217.1 GCA_018056145.1 Armatimonadota bacterium | reverse complement strand
TGCCCAGCAGGTCGTGGCGCTGGTTGAGGATATCGGCGATGAAGTGCACGAAGCTCACCTGGTCGCCGGCGGCGTCCAGGAAGACCTCGACGCACTCATTGTTCCAGATAGAGCCGTCGTGGTTCGGGTATACGTTGCGGGCAGTCTTCTCCATGTCCGTCTCGTCGCAGTCGAACGCCACGTACAGTGCGCGGTCGTCGAAACCCACGCGCAGGCGTGTGGAGGCCTTCGGAGCGCCGCCGTTGTTCTCGCGCAATGTGGCCTCGCCCGCGCCTCGCCATTCACCCGGGCCGATCTGCCCATCCAGAGTGGGGGAAACGCGCCCTGCAACCAGCGGCCCAACCGGCTCGACTTCCCCCGCTCTGCGGGCGATCTTGAGAGGCCACCGGAATGCGGCGCCAACTGCGTTCCCCTGCCCGTCCTGCAGATTGGCATACTGCCAGCCCTTCTCGGGGGTATTCCGCGCCAGTAGCAGTGAGATCAGCGCATCGCCCAGGGGGAAGTCCGCACCGACGTCCAGCGTGAAGGCAATTGTGAACGTGTCGCCGGGCGCCTGCTCTTTCGGTAGGTACCACGGCGTGAAAGCCGCTCTCGGCAGACGTGATGTGCGTTTGACCGCGCCCGTCGCCGAGAAGTCCAGCACCGAAGTGGTGTACAGCGGCTGGCCGGGCTCAACAACGCGCCAGGTCGCTCTGCCCACGAAGCGCTCCCCGGGCTGGAGCGATTCGGGCAGGTTATGCTCGACGAGAGCGAACACGCCCGTGGTCTCCTGTGCAGATGCGGTCAGAGCGGGAATCACGAGAGCGCAGATGGAGATGGGCCGCAGGATACGATGGGGGATGGAGCGCGACATGGGCGGAGCCACCAGTGAGCGTGATCGATCTTGACCATGAGTGCTTCGCCGCCCGGTAACGCCCTCCCTGCCTGGAGGGCCGGGACTCCCGCGCGGCGAACTGGTCTCTATCATCGACCGCCTGGAGGCCCGCACATGCGCCTTGCATCTGCGCTCATCTGTCTTCTTTGGCTCGGCCAGTTCGCCCACGCCCAGAATCCTGTCGCGCACGAGGCAGTGAACTGGGACTTCGAAGACAATAGCTTGGACGGTTGGCGCTGCAAGTCGAACGCGGTCATGTCGGTGGGTGAGGATGAGGATCGCGGCGCGGTTCTCGAGGGGAAGATCACGTACGGAGAGTTCGATTTCGGCTGGTTCAGCCGCTTCATCCAGGACACTGACTTCTCCAAAGCCTGGTCGGTTGAGCTGGACGTGCGCGGCGACGGCAAGGGCGGTAAGCTGGACATGCAGCTCGGACGCAAAGCCCCCGAACGCCCCGTGTACTACCGCAACTTGCGCGACGCGGTGGAACTGGACTTCACGGGCTGGAGGCGCGTCAGCTTCCGGCTGACCAACTTCTCCGGACCGGCCGGACGCTCGCGCACAGAAGACCTCTCGCAGGTCTTCTTTCTCGAACTCTTCATCACCGGGGGCAGGCGAACCGGGACCACCGAGATCGCCTTCGACAACATCCGGGTGATTCCGCCGACACCGGAACAGGCCGCGATTCTCGACCAGTATGCGGCGGAAGCTGGCAAACTCGGCGGTCCGCCTGCGCTGGACGGCTCGAACCTTGTGCCGAACTCGGGCTTCGAAATGGATCTCACCGGACAGGGCAAGCCGGATTTCTGGTCCGCCGGCGACTGGGGCCTCGGCAGTGTGATGACCTGGGAGACAGACAACCCTCTTGCGGGTGAGCGTTCCGTGTCGGTGGAGTGCGCCAGCAAGGACCAGCGGGGTTCGTGGGACCTGCGCGTGCCCCTTGCGCCCGGCCCGTGGGTGTTCCAAGGCTGGTATCGCACCCGCGACCTCCAGGCAGACCCCAACAAGGGCGTGGATGCCCGGGTCACGCTGGTGGATGCCGATGGCCGCACGATCCGGGAGTTCCACGCGCATGGCGAGCCGTCCGAGACCTGGAAGCAGACCACCGTGCGTTTCGAAGCCCCCGCTCAGACAGCCGCCGCGCACGTGTACCTGTTCAACTTCTTCGCCGCGGGGAAAGTCTGGTGGGATGACGTGCACCTGGGAGCGGATACCCAGAGAATCGCGGAGATCGAGGAGGAAACCCGGGTGAACGCGGAAGCGCTGGAGCATGCGCGAGGGATCTTGGAGTCCACCACCGATGGCGTGATCCAACTGACCCAGCGAGCTGGCGACAGTGACGACTGGAAGCTGCTGCTGGCGGCGCTCGAATGGGCGCTGGATGACGCGAAGCTGGCCATCGACGCGGGCCTTGGGACTCAGGCGCTGGCAACCCTGAAGGACATCGAGGACTACTGCCGCAGGGCGGACGAGATCCTTGCGCAAGCCACCGCAACGCCCCATGCACAGAGCCAAGCGCCTGACCTGGACGCCAACCCGTATGTCGCCAATCTCAACCAGAATGCGGCAGGAATCGCGAAAGACACCACCGTCTATAAGAAGGGCGAGGAAGGGTACAACCAGATCGCCAACGCCTGGACCTTCCGGACGCTGGGAGAGCAGTGCGTGGTCATGGCCTGGGGGCTGCTGGATCCGAGGAGCGCGCTGCGGCATGACCCCGCCCTGCTCAAACGCCTGCTGACCCACTACCAGGCGATCACTCAGAACCACGACGGCGGCGATTTCAACCTGCGCCGCGAGGCGATCTACGGGCGCGACGAGAACATCAACCGCTTCTGCATCTCGCCCATGATGGACTCCCTGCTGATGCTGGAGGCGGAATACCCGTGGGTGATCCTGCCCTCGAAGCGCGAGGAGTGGTTGCGGGAACTCCGTACCCTGGTGGACTACCAGTACCGCACCTACGGGCCGCGCGAGCCGCTGGACCCCGTGAAGCCTCGGTATTACCCCAACATGGATGTCCACCACCTGCTCATCATGGAATGGGCCTGGCGGCTGTTTGGGGATGAGAAGTACCGCGATGACCGGGACACCATGCTACAGTGGCTGTCTGACGCGCTCTACCCCATGGGTGCGTGGACGTACATCTGGCCGCAGAATGAGTGCTACGTCTACCACCAGCTCAACGTGACCTTCATCGCACGATACTACCAGGTCACTAGGGATGAGCGGGCGCTGGAGATCCTGCGTCGATCAGCGGGCTATTACCCGCTGGTGCATGACGCAGAGGGTATGACCGAGTCCTACACCGACTGCTCCTGGAAGCATTACTGGAGCGCGGCTGCCCCTGCGGGGGCGGATGTGATCGCCGGGATGTTCGACGATGGTGCGAATAAGCTGGCTGCGCTGGACGCCGCCCAGCGCGGGTATGACAAGGGGCTTGCCGCTGCATACGCGGCCCCGTGGTGGAAGGACATCGAGCCCGCGCCGCGCCGGGACAACTGGCTGCTGTATGACGAGGACATCCAGGGCCCGCGCGGCCAGTACGGCAGGTTCTCTTTCGCCGGAACCGCCCGCATCACTCCGGTGGGCGAGATCGGCAAGGACACCTTCGTCGGGTGCATGATCAGCGACCGGACGAACAAGTTGCTGCCCCTGGATGCCGCTCTCCAGGTGGCAACGGTGGAGGCCCGCCTGAAGCCCGACGGAAACCACTGGCAGAATGCGCGGTACTGCTCGGGCCGCGAAGAGCCGTCGGTCATTGTAGCGCCCGACTTTTCCACCCTCTGCGTCAAGTACCGTATCACCCGCCCCGCCTGGGGCCACGGCAGCAGCGACGAGCCCTGGGAGGGTCTCCAGCAGTGGTTCCTGAGCGAGAACCGGCTCATCGGGATGCTCACGATCCGGGCGGTTGAGGATACTACCTGCGCCGGTGTCTGGGGCCGCCTGCGTTTCGGCATGAACCGCGAGTTCGAAGTCGGCGAAGCCGGCATGTTCCGCTACGGCAGTCTGATCGCCCGCATCCATGACAGCAGTTTCGCGAGCATCGAGACTGCGCCCAGCGAGACCTTCTTCCTGGATAAGCCTGACAAGTTCCGAAGCCGCGAGATCATCATGAAGGACGCCGCAGCGGTCTCCGGCGACGCGCCGCCCTTCAGCTACAAGGCCGGGCAGCAGTTCCACTTTCTCGCCGAAGTGCTGCCCTACCAGAGCGATCTGGCCGACAACGTGAAGACGATCCGCGAAGGCCCGGTCTTCGGGTTCACTTTCACCGAAGGCGCGCGAGGGGTGACGGTGCTGCACAATGAGTCAGCGGATGACGCGACGTATGAGGCGCAGATCGGCGAAGGCCAGGCGCGAGTGTTTGCGCCGCGAGGTGACTCGGCTCCTCTCGCCGCGGTGAACGGCAGGGCCACGGTCACGATCCCCGCGAAGTCCCACGTGACGGTGGTGTCGGATCGATGAGAGCACTTCTGCCGTTGATCGCTGCTGGACTGGTTCTCTGTTCCGTCTGTGGATGGAGCGCCGGGAGGCTTCTGCGCGTCGAAGCCGAGAACTGGGCCGCGCAGGGCGGCGGCACGGTGCAAGTCATCGACCGCGCCGAAGCCAACGGCGGGAAGACCGTCAGTTACTGGGAAGACCCTGGCCCGTGGCTGGAACTGGCCTTCGATGTGCCCGCTGGGGGGGAGTACCTCGTCAGTCTGCGATACAGCCTGGTCTGGCCAGACACGCGGCGAAACCTGTCCATCGACGGCAACCCGCTGGGATGCGTGACCCTCACGGGAACCGGCGCCTGGGACGCCTTCCGGATTGCCACCCCTGATCTCCCGCCGCTCCGGTTGGCGCCGGGCAGGCACCTGCTGCGCATCACGAACGCGGATTCGCGCGGCTTGTCCCTGGACTGGGTGGCGCTGCACGCGCCGGGTATTCTCCTGGCAGACAGGAAGCTGTCGCCGGAGGAATCCGCGCAACTCGAGATGTCGGTCCGGGCCGGTATAGCGGCAAGGGGCGATGCCGCACTGAAGCACAGGCAGGTGGAGTTCGGCTTCAGCGAAGCGGGGCACGTGGTGTTCGCGAAGGTCGGCGCCTGCCTGCTTGCGGCCGCATCTGACGCACGCACCCAGCGCGCGCAGTGGACCTGGCATACTGTGGCGCAGCATCGGCTTGCGGTGGTGCGCGGCCCCAAGGACGGACAGCTTGCGGTCTGGATCACCGACGGGATGAATTTCTTCGTGGTGGTGAGGTCGCGGGTTGAAGCGGATTTCGCACTGCCCGCGCCACTGGTCTCCGCGGATGGCTTGCGCACCGTGGAAGCGACCACCGGCGATGGCGAGCGCCTCCTCCTGAGCGAAGCGGGGCCGTCACGAGAATCCCGTTACCTGTCGATGGGTGGGGTGCACATCACAGCGGCGCCGGGACTCACGATCTCCTCCCTGTCAGGCGATGATCCGGCGATCCCCGATCTGCGCCTGCGTCTCGAGCCGTGGCAGGGCATGTTCATCGGCGCGGCCCGGTTCTCGACCCGCTGGGGCACGGACCGGCCGGAGATCGGTACTGAGTTCAGCAAGGAGTTCTTCGTCGTGAGCGAGACTGCCGAGCGCTTCCCGACCCTCGCGCGCTTCTACGGTGAAGGCCTGTTCGACCTGGTCTTCGAGCCGGACGGCTCGGCGGGCTTCGTGGATCTGCAGACCGGAGAGACGCTTCAGATCGGGCGGTGAGCGGTATCCGTGGGGCCCCGTGCGCTTGACGACGCGCACACCCCACGGCTGGGGGTTGGAGTGCCGCAAGGGCCGGTGCGCGGCGTCCCAGGTGGCGGTGGCAGGCGTCACCAACGACATCAGGTGCGGGGTGCGCGCGTCGTCCAGGGCGTGGGGCCCCGCACCCGGAAGCAAGGCGGCCGGATCAGTCGATAGTACCCAGCACCACTCCCGGCACCTCACCCCGCGGGTAGCAGCCCATCAGCAGCGCAATACTACCGGCGCGGACCCGGAAGTCGCGGGTCAGGTAGTCGGCGAACTGGAACGGCGCCTGCACGCTGCCCTGTTCCAGGTTGAGTTCCTCCCGCACCTTCTCCAGGTCCGAGAAACGCACATGGTGCCGCCATGCGCAGCCCCAGTTGAACAGCTCCTGCCCTGGCGCGGCGTCGTAGAGGTTATCGCTGAAGTTCAGGTTGAGCTGGTCCAGGACCAAATTCACCGGTCGCCCGGTGCCATCGATCTGCATTTCGCCCAGCGTCCCCACCGGCTCGCCCTGCTTCAGGTCGGCGGGCTTGCGCTGCATATCAGGCGGGAAGTGGCGCTCGTCCAGCACGTCGAACCAGCCCCAGGTCTGGGCGTCGCGGTTGTAGGCGATGATGTTGTTGCGCACGGTCTGGTCGTGGTTCCAGACGGGCTCTTCGGGCTCTCGCTTGCCGATGCGGGGCGTGGTGCGGGCCTGCTCCCGGAAGTTGAACCCTTCGCGGTTGCCCACCATGAGGTTGCGCTCGATCACGCAGCCGGGAGAGCTTGACAGGGAAATCGCCGCCTGCGCACCCCATGCGCCGGGGGTGTTCGTGAAGCCATTGCCCACGATTACATTGTCGTGGGCGTGCAGGCCGTAGGAGATCTCGTAGAAGATGCCGCAGTCCTCGTTGTCGGCGATCAGGCAGTTGCGCACGGTGCAGTCTTCATTGCCGATGTCGAACCAGATGCCGTTGCCGCGGTTGTCCACGAACCGGCTGTTTTCCAATACCACTCCCCGGCACAGGCAGAGCTTATTCCCCCCGGCCTCCCAGCCCCGCGACCAGTCCTTGGTATTGTTATTGCGCACCAGGCAACCGGTGAACAGCAGGTTGTGGGCCGAGCCTGCGGAGAACCCCATCTGCCCATTGTCCTGGAATGTGCAGCGGCGGATGGTCACGTCCGGCCCGGTGGAGGTCGCCCCGATGGAGTTCATGCGCTCCACCACGCAGTCTTCCAGCACATCGCCTGCTTTGCGCAGGACAACCGCACCTGACTGGGCTTTGTTCGCGGCATACCGGAAGCGGATGCCCCGGGTTTGCACGTATTCGCCCTGCACATCCCAGACCGTGTCGCGCACGGAGGCCTCAACCAGCACCTTCGCCAGGTCCTCGTCGTGTTTCCCGCGCACGCAAAGCCGCCGTTTCTCCTGGTCCACATAGAAGGACCCGCGGCTGAGGTGCGCGCGTTCGAGCACCTGGTGCAGCGGGTAGCCCTTCACGAACACCTGCTCGGCGCGGCCCACCATGGCGTGGTGATCATCGCCCGGATGCGCCCGGTTTGCGCTCCAGCCGATGAACACGTAGGGCCAGGGAGTGCTGAAAACGCCGGGTTCCTCTTCCTGTCGCCAGTCGGTGATCGCGTCCGCACCCGTCACGATCACGTTCGCCGCAGGGGATGCCTGGAAGCGGATCGGGCCGTCGGCGGTCCCGCTCTCCTCGATCAGCACTCTCTCGCGGTACACGCCCGAAGCGATGTAGACCGTGTCGCCTGCTTTCGCCAGCGCCGCGGCTGCCGAGATGGTCTTCAGGGGAGCGAATTGCGTACCCGGGTTGGTGTCGTCGGCCTGCGGATGGCGCTGGTCAACGAAGTACAGCTTCCCCGGTGGCCCCTGCGCGTGGCAGATTGAGCACAGAATCAGAGCGAACAGCGCGGCCATGAGGCTGACCTTCCTGCGCATCATCTCATGCCCTCCAGGTGGACGCATCGGCTACTGGTTTGCCCCGGCAGCCGGTGGCTCCACCCGCTTGAAGCAGGTGAGGTCCGCCGAGAGCTGCCACTGGTCCGGGTTCTCCAACTCATGCTCGGCCATTAGGTATGTAACGAAGTCATTGAGCTGACGCTGGGCCTGCTCAAAGGTGGCATACAGGCGCTGCAGGTGGGCCTGCTGGGCAGGGCTCAGAGCGCGCTCATCGTCATTCCTGGACGTCATAGTGCGTGATCCTCCCCATCCACGGGAATATGCGCGATGCGCTGCTCACCCTTGAAGAACTCGATGTTGCCCTCGTGGTAGCGCATCCGCACCTGCCCGTCCTGGTCAAGCTCGATCCAGCCGCCCTCATCGATTCGCAGCGAGTTCCCGTGCAGGTTGATGCCCACGCCGCACTGGCCGGACATATCGATCCCGGTCGCTGCGTGCCCCCGCAGGCGGATCATGTTCTCGAAGGGCCCCGCTCCCTCGATCTGCAGCCCGGCCAGCGTGGGCTTCGGGCCGAGGGACTGCACCTCAATTCCGATCACGCCGTTGAACCCCTCAGTGCCCTCGTACTGGTTGCCCACCTCGATGTTCATTCCAATGCCCACGCCCCAGTTTCGGGCAAAAACCTCGGAATGGAACCCGCAGCTCCAGCCGGGCCCCTCCTTGTGCAGGCGCGAGTAGAAGACCACCGCGTCGCCGCCGGTGTGATGGGTCCGCAACTGCGCGTAGACCGTCCACGGGAAGGCATTGCCGCCCTTCTCTTCCTGGATGAGCGAAAGGACCTCGTGGGTGTGCCCGGCCTCGTGACTACCTTCTCGCGCGAACAGGATCGGCGTGTCCAGCGGGGGAATGTCCGGCTTGCCAACGATGAACCGCCGGGGGAGGGCGTCGGGAAGCGCTTCCTGGGCCTGCGAGTCATCGACCGCCGCTGTCGCAGCAACTGCCGCAAGTGCCGGCACCAGCGCGGCTTTGAAGAATGTCCGACGGGTCGGTTCCGACTCCATGCGGCCGTCCTGGGGCATGCTGGGGGCTCCTCGGGTGGAGTTCTGGGGCGCACTAGCTTTCAGTTCCGCAGCCCGCGTCCAATACCTTTGCAGGACAGCCGCCGCTATCAGTCAAACTTCTTCCTGCAGGGG
>JAGPGE010000216.1 GCA_018056145.1 Armatimonadota bacterium | reverse complement strand
GGCCAAGGGGTCATCGGCTCCTTCGAGGACATGGAGCGCTTCCCGTGGCCTGCGCAGGCCGATCTCTCGCTGGAGCACGTGGAGCGCATGGCCCGCGTCCTGCCCGACAGCATGGGCGTGATCGTGGTCGTCGGCAAGATCTTCACTCCTGTCTGGATGCTCCTGGGTTTCGAGGGTTTCGGCGAAGCCTGCGCGTTCAACCCGGATCTCGTGGCCGCCATGTTCCAGCGGGTCGGCCAACTGCAGTTCGACTGCTGCTTGCGGGCCATGAAGATCCCCGGCGTTGTGGGCCTGTGGATGAGCGACGACATTGCCTACGGGCAGGGAATGATGGTCAACCCGCGTATTCTGCGGGAGCACATGTTCCCGTGGTACCGGCGCCTCGGGGAGATTCTGCGCGAGGCGAACATGCCCTTCGTCTACCATTCTGACGGGAACCTGTGGCCGGTGATGGAGGACATCATCGGCTGCCATTTCAACGCCCTGCATCCCATCGAACCCAAGGCCATGGACAGCCGGGAGCTCAAGGCGAAGGTGGGCGACCGCCTGTGCCTGCTGGGGAACATCGAACTGGACCGCCTGAGCCGTGGCACGCCCGATGAGATCCGGCGCATGACCCGCCGCAACATGGATGAGTTGGGCTACAATGGCGGCTACTGTGTGGGGTCATCGAACTCAGTGACGAACTACGTGCCGCTGGAGAACTACCTGGCGATGGTGGAGGAGGGCCTGAAGGGGTAGGGGCAGTCCGGCAGACCAGCGACGCGGCGGAGATCCGCACGGCCAGACCCGGCCCCGTACGTTCCGCGGGCTGTGAAGCTACAGCAACGGCCTGCGGCATTGCAGCGCGGGGTCGACGGGGGATTGCGCCCGGATGGTATGCCACCACCCACTTTTCGCGGTCAACCCCCCTCGATGATTTCCTTGACCTTTACATTGTTTATAGGTTATCTTTGTATTCTGACTAGTCCGGCCGCACCAATCACCGATGGAGGTCGTAAGCATGACACACGGTCGCAAAGGTTTCACACTGATTGAGTTGCTCGTAGTGATCGCGATCATCGCAATCCTGGCGGCAATTCTCTTCCCCGTCTTCGCCCGTGCCCGTGAGAAGGCCAGGCAGAGCTCCTGTCTGTCGAACCTCAAGCAGATCGGTCTGGGCCTTGCCATGTACTCCAGCGACTATGACGAACAGCTGGTGCGCTACCATGGCAGTGACTACATGTACTTCGAGAAGATCATGCCGTACGTGAAGAACCAGCAGATCTTCAAATGCCCGTCCAGCGGCTCCGGGTGGTCCGTGCCCAATACCACCGGTTGCACAATCGTGCATCCGCCGGAATCCGGCGCGCGCGCCCGCGGCGGGTACTGCAGCTACGGTATGACCACGATCCAGGAGACCTACGGTGAGTTCGACGGCATCGCCGGCACCAGCACCCTCGGCTATGGCGCCGGCTGGTCCGAGTCGAACATCCAGCTCCCGGCCGAAAAAATCGCGGTCTGCGACACTCCGTGCTGGCGCTTCCGCGGCATCGACCACTACAATGCCTTCCGCTCGGGCAATGCCGCGTATGTGCCGCACAATGACGGCATGAATGCCGTCTTTGCGGACGGCCATGCCAAGTGGGGCAAGGACTTCAAGAAGGGCAACTTCGACATGCGGGCCACCACGATCTACGAGTAGGCCTGGCAACATCCTTTCTGCAACACAACGGCGGGCGGCAGGACCTGGACAGGGCCGGCCGCCCGCCGTTTCGATTCGGCCCCTGTTACTCCCCGCCGAAATCTCCTTCCTCGATCCAGGTTCCCGAGATGTACGAGTACCCGTGGCCGCCGCGGTAATGCGCCGCGCAGAAGACCCGTCCATCCGGCAGCTGCACCCAGCCGGAGTAGCCGAAGTCGCCCGGCGGGGAAAGCCGGTCGTTCTCCAGCTCCAGGATGCGGTCCGCCTCGTACTGGTTGGGCAGACCGTCGGCAGGCGTCCAGGTCCAGCGGTACCGGCGGTAGTGGGGCTCGTCGATGCTGAGACTGATGGACCGGTACACGCTGCGCCCGGCATTGCCCCTGAAGCTGAAGCGGCCGATGAGCGGCAGGCCCGCGGGGTCATTGCCGATGCGCACAGGCCGCACCGTGCGGTTGCGCGGGACGCCGTGCTCGAAGGCGTCGAACCGGCACTTCTCTTCGCCGTCGATGGACAGGGCCGCGACCCCGCGCTCAAAGCTGAAGCTGTACCGGTGCGGCTTTGTGGCGTCCACCGGGATCGCCGGGATGTCCTGCACCTGCGGCTCCACGCGGTCGGGAAAGATCCGCCAGGCGCATCCTAGCCGCACCGTGCAGTGACTGCCCTCGTTGCGCTCCACCACAAGGTCGACATCGAGCCGCGCTGACGCGTAGAGCGGGTCGGTGATGGGTCGCAGGCAGTACATCACCGCGTCCCCGTCGCCGTCTTCGTTCTCGATGACCAGCGCGTCGCCGGTCAGCGTGGCGCCCTTGCCGAGGTCGAAGGCAGTGGGGGCGAAAAAGCGCTCGGAATCCGGGTCCCCAAGCCAGGCCCGGTTGCCGCCGTTGGGTCCCACGTCGCGGTAGGTCACCAGCGCTTTCCCGCTGCGCAGGAGCCCCGCGCAGGGCCGGTGGCCGATCATCGGCGTGTCCTCCGGGTGGCTCCAGGTCACCCCCTGATCGCGGCTCTCCATGACATAAGTCGGTTCCTGCACGGCGGCATTCTCCCGCAGGTATGCGCGGATGGATTCGTCAGGCATCTTGAGCATGGAGACCTCGCATAGGACCAGGCGCGGATCGGTTGCCAGCGGCGCCCACTCGCGCCAGGTCTGTCCGAGATCATCCGAACGGTACAGCACCTGGTGTGCTGGCCGCTGGCCGATCCACGGGTTATCCGCCGCGCCGATATGCCTGTGCCCGGCGGTAATCAGGCTTGTCTCGCCGAAGCGCATGGGCCGGTCGGGGATGCCGTGGGCAAGCTTTGTGGGGAAGGGGCCCTGCCAGGTGCGGCCCTCGTCCTTTGAACGGAACGTGCAGCCGCCGGGTCCGGCGCTGTCATCGATCAGCAGCACCTCGCCGTCATCCAGCACCGTGAGCCGCGAGCAGTGGCCACGGTCGGGGCTCAGCACCGTGGGCGCGGACCACGTCTTCCCCAGGTCATCGCTGGTGCGGACCTCCAGGCGCGCACGGGTGGCAACGTGTTTGTCGGCTACCCGGTAGACGCAGATCAGCCGGCCACCGCGGGTGAGGCAGACATCAGGGAAGCTGATGTAGTCACTGTCGCTCTTTGCGATCACCACGTGCCGGTCCGGCCTGTCGGTGAGGGTCCGCATCTTGGCGCGATGGGGTTGTGCCAGGGCCATGGTGGTCACCAGGATCGCAATGAGACTAAGGGCCGCGGGGGACAGGCGCATACTGGCCTCCTTGGTTGGATGCGAGCGGAGCGACGAGGTGCGTTGGGGTTGCCGTTGGTGTCGCCGTCTGCCTCAAGGCCCCTGAGGGGCCGTTCGCGTATAGCCAGGGGCGCAAGCCCCTGGACGCCGTCTCAATTCCTCAGCCCGCCGGTGGGAGCGGGAATCCGGCCGCCTCTCGACACGAACCGCGAGCTGTCCAGCGCCCGAACGGACATGATTGGCGCCGTGCCCAGCAGGCCGCCGAACTCCACAAGCTGTCCGACTTCGCCGCCCGGCACCGGGATGACGCGGACCGCGGTGGTCTTGTTGTTCACCACGCCGATGGCCGCCTCATCCGCGATGATCGCCGCAATCGTCGTCGCCGGGGTGTCGCCCGGCACCGCGATCATATCCAGTCCCACCGAACAGACCGCGGTCATTGCCTCCAGCTTCTCGATGCTCAGCACGCCCTCACTCGCCGCGCGGATCATCCCCGCGTCCTCGCTCACCGGGATGAACGCGCCGCTCAGGCCCCCCGCATAGCTGGTGGCCATTGCCCCGCCCTTCTTCACGGCGTCATTGAGCAGAGCAAGAGCGGCGGTGGTGCCTGCCGCGCCGCAGTGTTCCAGACCCATCTCTTCGAGAATGTGGGCCACGCTGTCGCCCACCACCGGGGTCGGCGCGAGGGACAGGTCCACGATCCCGAAGGGCACGCCCAGCCGCCGCGAGGCCTCCTGCGCCACGAGTTGCCCCATGCGCGTGATCTTGAATGCCGTTCGCTTGATGGTCTCGGACACCACACCGAGATCGGCGTCCGGGACCTGCTCCAGAGCGCGCTTCACGACCCCCGGGCCGCTGACGCCCACGTTGATGACGCACTCCGGCTCGCCGATGCCGTGGAAGGCGCCCGCCATGAAGGGGTTGTCCTCCACGGCGTTCGCGAACACCACCAGCTTCGCGCAGCCGATTCCCCCCTGGTCCGCGGTGAGACGCGCGGTTTCCACGATCACTTCGCCCATCTCGCGGACCGCATCCATGTTCGTGCCCGCCTGGGTGGTCGCGACGTTCACCGATGAGCAGACCCGCTCCGTGACCGCGAGCGCCTGGGGGATGCTGGCGATGAGGCGCGCGTCACCCACCGTGTAACCCTTGTGAACCAGCGCCGAGAAGCCCCCGATGAAGTTCACGCCCATCTCCGCCGCCGCTTCATCCAGCGTCCGGGCGAACTCCACGTAATCCTCCTCGTCGCAGGCTTCGGCCACCAGCGCCAGTGGGGTCACGGAGATGCGCTTGTTGATGATCGGTATGCCCAAGTCCTTCTCGATGGCTTCGGCGACGGGCACCAGCCGCGCGGCGCAGGAGGTGATCCTCTCGCGCATGCGCCGCCGTGCCGTCGCCCCGTCGGAATCGCCACAGCCGCGCAGCGAGATGCCCATGGTGATGGTGCGGATGTCCAGGTTTTCAAGCTGGATCATCCGCAGCGTTTCGAGTATCTCCTCGGTGGCAAGAAAGCGCATGGGATCGCCTCGGGGTAGTCTGGGGAGTCAAACGCGGTGCATCGCGCTGAAGATGGTTTCGGCCTGCACGCGCACCTGCACGCCCAGGTCCCTGCCCACGTCGTCCAGCCGCTGCCCGAGAGCCTCGACGCTCAGGTTCTCGTCGAGAATCTCGGCCAGCATGAGCATGGTGAAGTAGTCCTGCAGGATGGTCTGGCTGATGTCCAGGATGTTCACATTGCTCTCAGCCAGAGCGGTGCTGACCCGGGCGATGATGCCCACCCGGTCCTTGCCAAGGACGGTGATGACGACTTTCATGGGCCAGTCTCCCTGTTTCCTTTTCACCGGTCATGCAGCGTGCGAACCGCGCAAGCAGTGGACGGTAACCGCTTCCCGCGGAGCCGCGCCAGAGGTATCGGGTACAGGCACCGTCTCCGGATGAGGCTCGGAGCCGGATGCCAGTCCCCCAACGCCAGCCAGTCCCCTAATGTGACCCCCTGATGCCCGAGAGGCCCCTTCACACGTTCTTGCCGCGGGCGGCGATGCGCCAGACATCCTCGACCCGGTCGTCCGCGCCGAGAATCACCATCTCGTCATACAGGTTCAGCGCGGTGCAGATGCGCGGCGGGATGATCTCGAACCGGTCACCCACCCGCGGCGCTTCGGGCAGGCCCGCGATGTCTAGGTACCCGTGCTCATCATTGATCTTCGACACTTTCACCCGCGGTTCCCCCCGCGTCCAGCCATATCCCTCAGTGAGTTGGCTGACTTGCTGATCCAGGGACTTCGTCCCGGCGTCGCAGATGGCCCGGTCGCGAGCGGGTACGCTGATGACCTGCGTAAGTATGGTCGCCGCAACGCACTCCGCGCCGACGGTGCCCAGATCCACCTGGTTGTGGTCGTACAGGCAGTACGTGCCGGAGCGGATTTCGGTAAGCCCGCATCCTGCGAAGTAGTGCAGTCCCGTGGGGGTGCTCCCACCGCTGACGCGGCTGATGGGGAACCCGGCCTGGCGCAATCGGTCCGCCTGGGTCGCCAGGAAATCGCCCTCCGCCGCCACTGCCCGAGTGCGTTCCTCCGGGGTGCGGGTCTGATAGCTCCGCGCCCCGTATGCCATGATCCCCACCAGCGCGAGTCCGGGCAGGTTTGCCACCTGTTCTGCCAGCGGGATCAGCCCCTCCTCCGTGACTCCGCAGCGGCCCGCGCCGCCGTCGAGTTCGATGAGCACGTCGATGGTCATCCCCGCGCCGGAAAACGCCTCGCTCAGCCCGCGCGCCACCTCGATGCTGTCCACAGCCGTCGAGAGCTTCGGGACTCTTCGCGCCAACGCAACCAGCCGCGCGAGCTTCAGTGGCCCCACGATTTCATTGGCGATGAAGATGTCTTCGATGCCCGCGGAAGCCATCACCTCGGCTTCACCCACCTTCGCCGCCGTCACTCCGGCAGCCCCCGCGCGGATCTGCATCTGCGCGATCTCCGGGGTCTTGTGAGCCTTGATGTGGGGGCGCAGTTCCAGGCCAGCCTTGTCCGCGACGGCCTGCAGGCGTCTCAGGTTCTGCTCGAGGATCGGCCTGCGCACCAGCAGCGCCGGGGTGTCGATGTCCTGCAAGCCCTTGCCCATCAGGTGCGGCGTCATGGCGCGATTCTCCCGTCGATCATTGCATGGCGTGCGGCCCTTACCCGGCGAGGCTACTCGGCCTGCGTGTCTCCAAAGCGTACCGTGAACAGGTGCTGGCCCGGCCCGGGATGGGCGACGAGATCAGCGCCCTCCACCGACACGCCTTCCGGCAGGTTCCCGGGTGCGTTCAGGCCGAGAGCCCCCAGCGACACCCGGACCAGCGCGGCGTCGGCGACCTGCAGCCGCAGGACCGTTTCGGGTGCGAGGGTGTCCTTCGCAACCACCTGCCCCCCGCGGGTCAGGACTGCGGTGCAGCGCGCGAAGGTGAGGTCCGCTGCTGGCCCGAGTGTGAGCCAGAAGTAGGGCTTCTCCTCGTCCGTCACGATGTCCAACCGCGCGGGTGGCGTGTCGGAGCGCACCTTTGTTGCGGCCCAGTCCAGGCCCTCGGACGTCTTCCCGACGTGCCCGGCGCTCCAGGACTCGAAGAGCACCTTGTGGTCGGGCAGGTCCTTGAGCACCCGGAAGGTCTCCCAGGTCTGTTCGGGCCAGATCGTGGCGTCTTTATCCCCATGGGCCAGGAGCAGATTGCAGTGGGCGGCGTTGGTGATGAAGGTGCGGGGAGACCGCCGCGCATACTCGAAATCCACCCGGGGCGAGTCCCCCGGCACGCCGCCACAAACCGCCTCAATGTGCTGCTGATAGCCATTGTGCTGCGCCTGCCAGGCGCGCATGTCGGTGATGGGGCAGTAGGCCACGCCCGCCGCGAACAAGTCGGGGTATTTCGTGCACATGAGGCTGGTCATGTGCCCGCCGCCCGAGCCGCCGATGATGATGATGCGCCGCGGGTCCACGGGGAACTGCTCGCGCATCCAGTTGACCGCGTCCACGATGTCATGCTGGGCGAGGATGGATCCGCCGGCCTGCCGGGCATTGGGGTTGGTGGTGAGATTCGGCCCGCGGAAGTGGGGCAGCACCACCAGCCACTTGCGCCGCGCGGCCTGGCGCGGGTACTCCTCCACCATCTGGCGGTACTCCCCGGACCACGTGTGCAGGCCGACGAGAAGGGGCAGCGGGCCCTCGGGCAGGGGATCTGGAACGCCGAAGATGATGGGCTGCTCGACGGTATCCACGGCGGACGGGATTCGAGTCTCCCGCAGCCCGATGCCCTCAATCCGGGGCAGGCGCGCCTGGCCGGGGACATCGGCGCAGGCGGCCGTGAGGAGGCAGGCGGCGGCGATGGCGAGCAGTGTTTCGGGGAGCATGCAGGCCTCCAAGCCCGCGCCGGGACGCCGCGTTACCGCTCGCGGCAACTGTCCGGGTCCCGCCGCGGGAGCTTCCATTTGAGCAGAATGCTGAGTATGCGGATGAGCACAGTGAGCACGGTGCCCGCGCAGATGGCCACAGTCTCAGGCAGGCCAAGCGCGAGAAAGCCCCACAGAACCAGGGCGCCGGCGATGCTGGCCGAAGCGTAGATCTCCTCGCGCAGGACCACGGGGATGTCTCGCGCGAGCACGTCGCGCATCATGCCGCCGCCCACCCCAGTCATCACCGCCATGGTCACCATCCCCAGGCCGCCTGCGTCCGCCGCCTGGGCTTTCATGGCGCCAATTGCGGTGAATACCCCCAGGCCCACGGCGTCGAACAGCAACAGCGCGCGCTCCGTTCGGGCGAAAAGCCTGAACAGCACGAATACCGCGCCCGCTGCCACCAGGGAGATGAGCACGTACGCCTGGTCACCCAGCCAGAAAGGGCGCTGGTTCAGGAGCGCATCCCGCAGCGTGCCGCCGCCGATTGCCGTGACCAGCGCCAGGACGATCACGCCGAACAGGTCCATGCCCTTGCGCACGCCTTTGAGCGCGCCGGACACGGCGAAGGCGAAGGTTCCCAGGTAATCGAGAATCAGCAGCAGCATGACACGCGCTCCCGTCAGCCGTCAGCCAGTTCGAGGAGCCCCCAAAGGCTTGGGTCCCAGTCGGCGGGGAATCCGGGCGGAGTCGACCACAGTTGCCGGCCACCCGGGACATCATGCGCCATGTAGTTGAACCCCATGCGCAGGCCCGCCCGGGGCTCGAAACCGTTCAGGATACCGGCAGTCAGGAAAGCCTCTAGCGTGTAATGATCCGGGCCGACCCGCGAGGCGAGCCTGATCTCCGACGGCTTGCACAAAGGCGCTCGCTCCCTCGCCCTGCGGATGTTCCCCGGCCAGGCC
>JAGPGE010000215.1 GCA_018056145.1 Armatimonadota bacterium | reverse complement strand
GGGGAGGATATCGAGAAGTGCCTGAGCACGCCGGCCTTCGACGCGGACTACGGCGGCGAGTTCCTCTGCATGGACGGGCTGCTGTGGGTCCAGGCATACCGGGTGAGCGGGAACACGCGCTTCCTAGACATCGCCCGGGGCATCGCCGGCTTCTACGCCCGTGAGCCAAGGGTGCCTGAGCAGACCAACACCCGGGCGAAGGTCTTTGGGAGTCTGGTGGAACTGATGCTAGACATGGCTGAGCTTGACGGCGGCGACCAGTGGCTGCCCGCGGCGGAATCCTATGCGCGCCAAGGCGTGGAACTGCTGTACCACAACGGCATCTTCCGCGGGGCGACGGGCCTGTGGTATTACGAGTCTGAGCTCTGGCCAAGCACCTTCGTTCACTCGCTGGTTCGGCTGGCGGCGGTTCTCGACGGCAAAGGCACGCAGGTGCCGACGAACTACTTCCACCGGTAGATTGACTAAGAAAGAAGAGGCACCCGCCGTGATCGCGTGGGGCGGGGGGGCGCCCATTACCGTCTGCAGCGCGACAAGCTCATCGCGTGGGGCGGGCGTCTCGCCCGCCGCCGTTCGCATCCGAGATCTCGCTCACCGCACCCAAAACCGCCTCACCCGGAGCCGTCACCATGCGCGCTTTCGTCATCCAGGCCCCCCGAACCGCCGCCATTGACACCCTCCCCGTGCCCGAACCACCTCCAGGTCAGGCGCTTGTTCGGGTCCGCGTTTGCGGGCTCTGCGGGTCCGACCTGCACGCCTACGAGGGATCGCAGCCGTTCTTCCGCTACCCCGAGATCCCCGGGCACGAGGTGGTCGGCGAGATCGTGACCATCAACCCGTCACCCGACGGCCTCATGCGTCTCCCGGGACGTCCAGTCGAGGACGGCCTCGCACCGGGGGAGCGTGTCGTGCTCGACCCCGGCATGCCTTGCGGACACTGTCACCCGTGCCGTCACGGACGGTACAACTGCTGTGAGAACATGCGCGTTGTGGGCGTCCATGCCCCTGGAGCGCTGGCCGAGTTCTACTGCGCGCCGCTGGAATGCCTCCACCGGGTGCCGCGGGGCCTGCCCGACGAGATCGCGGTCCTCGCTGAGCCACTGTCCATCGGGGTGCAGGCGAACAATCGCGCGCGAACCTGCCCGGACGACACCATGCTTATCATCGGCTCCGGAACCATCGGCCTTTGCGTCATGGCGGTGGCCCGGCATTGTGGGGCAAGGGTGGCGGTCAGCGACCTGTCGGAGGCCCGTCGCAACCGGGCGCTGGGCATGGGTGCGGACGCGGCCCTCGACCCATCCTCAACCACCTTCCGAACTGACCTTGAGGCATTCTGCGGAGACACCGGGCCGGACATCGTGGTGGAAGCCGTGGGCAAGCCCGCCACCGTCGCCCAGGCGCTTGATCTGGTGGTGGCAGGTGGGCGTGTAGTGCTCCTCGGCCTGATCAGCGACCCGATCACCTTCCCAGGCAATGTCATGGTGAAGAAGGAACTGGACTTCCTCGGCTCCCGGCTGCACCGGGGCACGATCCCGGACGCCCTGGAGCTCTTGGCCGCCGGGCATGTGGACATCGCGAGTCTGCTGACCCACCGGCTCAATCTCAACGAGGCGGAGGAGGGCCTGCGGATGATGGCCTCCTCGCCGGACCGGGTCATAAAGGCGGCGGTGTTCGTGGACTGAGCGTGGGCGGTGCCTGTCCTGATCATTCTGCCGCCCCCTTCGGGGGCTTTGTTTGGGCCATGGCCCGATCGACTCTGGGGGCTTCCGCCCCTGGCTAGAGGCGTACGGCCCCTCCGGGGCCTGAAGGCAGACATCGCCGCTTGCCATCGCCAGAGCACCTCGATCCAGCACCGGTGCAGACATTCGGAGAAATGGTTGGAGGAGGCTTGTCCGCGACGCCTTTGCCGTCTCTCTCCCGGATGGGTGCCAAGCCAGGCCCCTCGCCTGGCGTGCTTCGCGGTGAGCACTGCTTCGGCTCGGCCGGAAGAAGTGGCGCCCGCACACCGGAACAATGGCACCCGATCAGCACACAGCATCGCGCAACTGCACTACCCAGATGTCCGTCTGCCGCATAGCAGGTCTCGGCGCCGCGCGCGACGAAGAGTCCTCGCGCCTTCCATCACCCTTCGCAGAGTCAACCCACGGAGGCCTTCATGCCCCTTTCACATCGCGAGAATTACATCCGCAATGCCCGTTTCCAGGGCCCTGAATGGATCCCCGCCAATGTCAGCATCTCGGGAGCTTCGCGCGTTCAGTTGCGGGAGGACCTTGAGGACGTCATGGCGCGGCACCCGTGGATGTACCCGGGTTTTGAGAAAGGCAAGATCGACTACGACAACTTCCAGTTTGGCAATGCCTACCGAGCGGGCGAGAAGTTCGTGGACAACTGGGGCTGCACCTGGGAAAGCAGCATTGACGGCATCGAGGGCGTTGTCATGGGGCACCCTTTGTCTGACTGGTCGGCGCTGGATACCTGGCAGCCGCCGGACCCGCTGAAAGTCGGCGACCGCGGCCCGGTCGACTGGGATCGGATCCGGGCCGACGTGGCCAAGGCGAAGGCCGCCGGAGCGCTCACGTCGGGTGGTGTTCCCCACGGCTTCCTGTTCATGCGCCTGACCTACTTGCGCGGATTCGAAAACGCTCTTCTCGACATGGCGACCGGCGAGCCAAGGATGCGCACGCTGGTGGACATGATCGTCGACCACAATATGCAGATCGTGCGGCAGTACGTGGACATGGGCGTTGATCTTATGGAGTTCGGGGAGGACCTGGGGACTCAGACCTCATCCATTATCAGCCCAAGAACCTTCCGTGAGTGGATAACTCCCGGCTACGAGAAGCTCATCGCCCCGTGCGCTGAGAAAGACATGCTGGTGGCCCTGCACAGCGATGGGTACATCATGGACCTAATGGACGAGTTCCGCTTCGCCGGGGTCAATATCATCAACCCACAGGACCTGTGCAACGGCATCGACAACCTCGCGCGCGAGGTGAAAGGACAGTTCTGCATCCGGCTGGACATCGACCGCCAGACCGTGGTGCCCTTCGGTACGCGCGCCGAGATTCGCGAGTTGATCGAGGAAGAAGTCCGCAAGCTGGGTTCGCCCCAGGGCGGCCTGGAGTTCATCTGCGGCATCTACCCGCCTACTCCCGCCGAAAATGTGGACGCGGTGCTCGAGGCGATCAAGGAGTTCCGGACGTACTGGTGGGATGGCCGGGGAGGATAGAGGGCGGGTCGTTTCTACGGAAGGACTTGCCGTGGTCTGGTCCGGATGCGTCAGTGAGCTACCAGGCCTCTCGTGCAAGCCCCGGAACCACATCGAAATGGGCATCGCGCGAGGCGAGGGTCGCTTCGGCACTGAGGCAATATGCAGCGATCCATAGGTCGTTCGTGGGGATCGGCCGACCGGCCTCCGCGAGCGCCAGCTTGATCTCGGCAACCCGCTCGCAGACGTTGTGGTCGCAGGAGCATAGGCCCATGGATGCAACGAGAGACCAGACTCGCTGTGTATTCTCACTTCGCCTTGCAGACCGGTAGGCTCCGTAGAGCAGTTCAGCCAAAGCCGGCCTGGGCAGCAGGACCTCCGGTGCGCTGTACCATCGAGCCACGGCGACGTCATCGCCGTTTAGCACTGCGATAGCCACGTTGGTGTCGACGACGTATCTACCATTTCATCGGTCTCGACCGCTCCGAAGGCTTCCTCGATGGCGCGGGACATCTCGCTGGCATCTTCGTCCGTGATACTGCCTATCGCCCGGTTCCAGCGCCTGACCATGCAGTCAGGGGCCGAGGCGCGGAGGGCCTTCAGCAGAGCACGCAGATTGGGCTCAGGCAAGTGTGGCAGTTCGCGGCAGGTCTCGTCTCGGTATGATGTCGCCAACGTTGCCACCTCCTGGGGGCCAGACGGCGCTGTCTGTTCTTGAGGGTGATTGTGGCACAATTCCCCTTCCTCACAAGCAGGTGCCCCCGGCACCCGCGTGGAATACGCCCCCGCTGGTCACACAACACGCGAAGCGGACTCAAGGAGCCATACCCATGTCAAGCAGCCAGCTCGCGCTTCTGGGCGGACCCAGGGCGGTTCAGACAGACCCGCAGGACATGTTCACCTGGCCCATCATCACCGAAGAGGATGAAGCCGCGGTCCTCGAAGTCCTGCGCCGGGGCGGAATGTCCGGTACTGACGTGACGGTCCAGTTCGAAAAGGAGTATGCCGATTGGCACGGCATGCAGTATGCCGTGGCCCACAGTTCCGGCACCGGCGCGCTCCAGGCAGCCATGTGGGCCTGCGGTGTGGGCGTGGGCGACGAGATCATCGGCCCGAGCCTCACTTACTGGGCCTCGGTTCTGCCCGCATTCTCCCTCGGGGCGACCATCGTGTTCGCCGAAGTCGACCCAATGACTCTGTGCATCGACCCCGGTGACATCGAGCACCGGATCACCGAGCGCACCAAGGCCATCGTCCCGGTCCATTACTGCGGCTACCCGTGCGACATGGACCCGATTATGGAAATCGCCGAGAAGCACGGGATCAAGGTGATCGAGGACGTGTCCCACGCCCACGGCGCCCATTACAAGGGCCGCCTCGTGGGGACCATCGGCCACTGCAATGCCATGTCGATCATGTCCGGCAAGGCCCTCGCGGTTGGAGAGGGCGGCTTCCTGCTCACCAACGACGATCTGCTCTACCAGCGCGCCATCGCCTGGGGTCACTATGAGCGCACCTCGACCGTCTGCCAGGACCCGAGCCTGCAACCCTTCGCAGGCCTGCCCTGGGGCGGGTACAAGTACCGCATGCACCAGCTTTCCTCGGCCTGCGGCCGCGTCCAGCTCAAGCACTACAAGGCCCGCTGCGCCGAGATCCAGAAGGCGATGAACTACTTCTGGGACCTGCTCGAGGGCCTGCCGGGCATCCGCGCCCACCGGCCCGCGAAGGACACCGGTTCCGACTGCGGCGGCTGGTATGCGGCCCACGGCATCTACGTGCCCGAGGAACTCGACAATCTGCATGTGGCCAAGTTCGCCCAGGCCGTGAGCGCCGAGGGCTGCTCCATCAGCGCAGGGGCCAATTTCCCCCTGCATACCCATGCCCTGTTCCATGACGCTGACATCTACGGCCACGGGAAGCCGACGATCATCGCCAATTCCGACCGGGACCTGCGCCAGCCCAAGGGCAGCTTGCCGGTGACCGAGAGCATCCCGTCGCGCTGCTACAGCGTACCGTGGTTCAAGCACTACCGCCCGCAGGTCATCGAGGAATACGCCAACGCCTTCCGCAAGGTCATTGAGAACGTGGACCAGGTGCTTGAGCACTTCGGCGACGAGGCCCGCATGTCGAAGGAAGAGATCACCGGCAGCGCGGGGCTTTTCAACCGGGGGTAAGGCTCCTCAGGGCCCGAGTTGATCACACCGCCGGAGGGCGCGCATACCCGCCGCCCTCCGGCTTCTCGTAACCGCACGCGACTGGACGGACGTTCCGGCGCAGACCCGGAGGCGCGGCAAGAACCGCCGCGAGCTACCTCTGATCGCAAGGTGACCGACAATGATGTCCCTCAAGGCCTCTCACCTGCTCATCGTGGACGGCATCGAGCAGGACCCGAATACCCGTGTGCGTGCGGAACGGATGATGCCTTTCATCGACGCTGGCCAGGTGCTCCACGTGGATGATGCGGAGCTGCACGATCTCGCGGATGAACTGGGCCTCGGGTACGGCGCGCATCACGGCGGCGCGGGCGACTTCCTGCCCGTAATCATCTTCAACCGGTTCCGCTTTGACGAACCCGAAGAAGCCCGCGCGGCCCGGCTCAAGGAGTTCCCGAAGCTCGCCCGGTATAACCTCGCCGGCTACAACGGGCTCGATTGGCGCGGGAGCGGCACACCGGAATGGCGCGCCGAGACCCGGTGCGTATGCCAACCCGCATGGCAAATCCACACCATCATCGGCTGCCCCTTCCGCTGCGCCTACTGCGGGCTGGGTCACACCTACAACATCATGATGAACATGGAGGACCTGGTCGATCACCTCGACCCGTACGTGGAGAACGCCGGCGAGCAGACCCTTTTCCAGTTCGACAACGGCACGGACACCGCGTGCTTCGAGCCCGAATACGGTGGTTCGGAACTGCTCATCAAGTACTTCGCGCAAAAGCCCGGCAAATATCTGGAGCTGTACGTGGGCAAGAGCGACAACGTGGAACCCTTCCTGAATCTGGACCACCGGGGGAAGACTGTGGCCTGCTGGAGCCTGTCCACCCGGACCCAAAGCACCCGTATGGAGCCTGTGACCGCCGACATGGAAGGGCGCATCGAGGCCATGCGCAGGATGCAGGAAGCCGGCTACCCGGTGCGCGTTCGGCTCTCGCCGATCATCCCGGTGCGCAACTGGCGCGAGGAGACCCGCGACATGCTCCGCCGGCTGTTCGACCGGGTGCGACCGGACATGATCACCATGGAGACCCTCCGGTATAACGACTACGCGCGCCTTGAGCAGGACTTTGACCTGTCATTGCTGGACGAGGAGTTCCTGCAGGTCATGCGCGACTTCCAGGGGCGCAAGCATTACCCGGGCGGCGAAATACCCGACGAGTACCGGTGGCTGGTGTACCGATTCACCATCAACGAAATCATGGATATCAGCCCGAGAACAGCCATTGCTTTCTGCCGCGAGGCCCGGGCAGGATGGGAGTTGTTCGCCGACGAACTCGCAACCTGTGGGCAGTACCCCGACGACTATGTGTGCAACTGCGGCCCATTCTCGCACCCCGGCGAGGCGAGGACTGTGCTGGCCGCGGGGTGATGAGCATGCAGACGGGCAAGGAGTGATGGGCGGGACACAGGGTCAACCGCCCCACCAGCCTTGACATGCCGTCCGGGTGGGGTACAATTGCCGCCGACGGTCGGAATGTTTCGACTTTGAAGAATTCCTCCTGGCGCCGCGAATGACGTCCGGAGTTACCTGGTCGTGAGTTGAACCATGAGTCCGGTTGATGCATCCACTACGCTGCCCGCATCTGCCCACGAAGAGCCGGACCCCCTCTGGAAACGCACCCTGTACGCAAGCTGGATTGCGCAACTGCTGAGCATCAGCGCGTTCTCGCTATGCATGCCCTTCATTCCCTTCTTCATCCGCGACCTGGGCGTAACGAAAGAGTCTGAGGTCCAACTCTGGGCCGGGATCACGGTTACGGCTTCGGGGCTGGCCCTCACCCTCTTCTCACCCATCTGGGGCAATCTGTCCGACCGCTTCGGCCGCAAGATCATGGTGGCGCGCGCCATGTTCGGCGGCTGCGTGGTGCTTCTCGTCATGGGGTTCGTGCATGATGTCTACCAGCTCACCGCAATGCGCGCGCTCCAGGGCTGCCTGACCGGGACGATGGTGGCCTCGACAACCCTCGTCTCCAGCGTGGTGCCCCGGCACCGCATCGGCTGGAGTCTGGGGCTTATGTACACCGCAGTTCTCACCGGGAACAGCGTGGGCCCGTGGATCGGGGGAGTCGTCGCCGATCATTTCGGCTACCGCGTGCCCTTCTACCTGGCATCATGCCTTCTGTTCATGGGCGGCCTCGCGGTGGTCCTGTTTGTGCGCGAGCGGTTCGATCCCGCCGAGGCATCCCACAAGAACCGCCGGGGTTTGCGCAAGGCTTTCGGGAAGAAGGGCCTCGCAGCGCTCCTGTCCGTCTTCTTCTTCCTGAGCTTCTCGGGCTCATTCGTGGTGCCGATCTTCCCACTGTTCGTGGAACACATCGCCGTGGGTTACAAGCCTGCCAGCATCACCGGGCTGCTTCTGGGCCTGACGGGCATAGCCGCCGGCATCGGCTCTGTCATGGTGGGGCGCTTCGGCGATAGGTATGGCCACCGCAAGGTGCTGGTGGGCACGACCCTCTCCACCGGGCTTCTCGTGGCCCCGCAGGCGCTCGTTCAGCACCTGCCGGAGCTGTTCGCCCTGCGCATCGCCGGGGGGCTGGCATCCGGCGGCACATCGCCCGCGATGAACTCCATCATCGGCATGACCGCGCCGCCGGAGATCTACGGGCGGGCTTACGGTGTGGCGCAGTCCGCCTCATCGCTGGGGTTCGCACTCGGTCCGCTGGTGGGTGCTTCGCTTAGCGCACAACTCGGCTTGCGCGTGCCCTTCGCGGTGATGGGCGGCCTGCTGGCCCTCTCTTCGCTTCTGGTCTATCTCTTCGTGAAGCCCCGGGATGTCGAGCCTGTCAACGGCTCGGATGCAGCAGATTAGATAGCAGGCCGAAGAGGGCTTCATGCCGCTTCCCGCGAATTGCCCGCCGGCCGCACAATTCCCCCCACAGGATGCGCCTACCGTGGACACCCAATCGCTTATCCGCACACCCGAACAGGTCGACGAGCTCTTCCCCTGGCTGCGCCGAGACCTCATCCGGGGGATTCCTCACTTCATCAGCCCCGCATGGACCAGCGACCGCTCCCGGTTCGACCCCGAATACTGGGCCGACTGCTGGCAGAGGATCGGGTTCCAGTCGGTGACACTGCTCACCGGGCACCACGACGGGTACCTGCTGTACCCATCGAAACTCGTGGCGCAGCAGCCCGACCGCGACTACTTCGGCGAACAGGTCGAAGCCTGCCGAAAGCGTGGTATCCGCGTCATGGCCTACTATTCGCTGACCCTGGACAGCCTCATCGGCAGCGAGCACCCCGACTGGCGCGTGCGTGACATGGCGGGCAGAATCTTCCAGCCCAACTACGAGCACTTCTCACACT
>JAGPGE010000214.1 GCA_018056145.1 Armatimonadota bacterium | reverse complement strand
TGCCCTCACCCGGTTCGCTCTTGATGTGAATGTCCCCACCGTGGGCGAGAACCACCCCGTGCGCGACTGCAAGGCCCAGTCCGGAACCAGGACGGTCGGTCTTCGTGGTGACGAATGGCTGAAACAGCCGGGGCATGAGCGCCGGGTCGATCCCGTGCCCGTCGTCCTCGATGATCACGTCCACATTCCGGCCCTGATCGTGGAGTTCAGCGGTCACGGTTACGTGCCCGCCGGGCTCGATGGCTTCGATGGCATTGGACAGAACATTGCTCACGACCTGGGCAAGCTGAGACGCATCAGCCGTGATGGTCGGAATGTCCTGTGGAATGTGTACCGAGAGCTGAACATTGGCGGCGGCCAGTTCGGGCTCAAGCTCCTTGAGGGCCGCCTGAACGAAGTCGGCGACCCGGGTGTCCTCCCACACCGGCTCGCGCTGGCGCGCAAAGCCCTGGAGGCCGGACACCACGTGACGCACCTGGCGGGCCTCAGCGATGACGGTCTCCAGGTCGGCCCGCCGAATGTCCTCCTCGGGCAGGTTGTTCCGCAAGAGCTGAGCGAAGGCCACGATCTTCGCAAGCGGGCTGCTGATCTCCTGGGCCACATCCGCGGCAAGCTCGCCCATGGATGCCAGTTGCTGGGAGCGAGTGGCAAGCTCGCGGGCGCGCTCGATCTCGCCTTTGCTCGAACTGAGCTTCTGGATGTTCACCTCAAGCTGGTCGATGAGATACGGCAGGCACATCTCCGGCTCCGCGATGCCCTGGTACACCGCGATCGCCTTCTCGCGACAAGTTGGGTACCCACAGGCGCCACAGTCCAGTTCGTCCTGCCGGCCATGCTTGTTGGTGCGAGCAAGGATGTCGCGGATCTCCGTCTCATTGGGCACATTCAGCTCAATCGCGCGCGGTGAGAATCCGCGGCTGAGGTCGATGGCCGCCAGTCTTTCGAGCATACGCTCCGGCGCTGCCTCCCCGGATACCAGGGAGCGCACATGCTCGGTGACCCGTGACTTGCGTGACAGGGGCGACACATTGTCAGCGAACCCCGGACCGGCGATGCAGCCCTCGCAGAAGAGCATGTCCAAGAATCGCGCCGGGAACTCCCCTCGCGCCAGAGCCTGAAGTGCTGACCGGCAACTTTCGGGTCCCTCAATCATCTCGATGCTGTCGTCCATCAGGTCGGCATCGACGCTGGCGGCTTTCAGCAGGCCGCCCGCCACCGGAAACAGCGCGCCGAAACCGGGCAGCGGCGGGTCCGCACTCGAGGGTTCGACAGCCGCCGGATCCACTCCGCGCGCTTTGAACAGGTCCTGGAGTTCGCGGAAGGTAAGAACCGCATCCACCGAGCCGGCAACGTCCGGATCGCGCGCTTCCTCCTTCTTCGCAATGCACGGCCCGATGAAGACCACGGAAGCGTCGGGGTAGAACTCCTCCCGCACCGCCCGCCCGAGCGCCACCATGGGCGAGACGATGGGCGCCATCCAGGGCACCAGGTCGGGCATGTGCTTAGAAACGTAGCTGACCAGCGCCGGGCAGGGGGTGGTGATCACGGGGTGGTCCGGTGCGCAGGCAAGAAGCTTCGCATACTCGGCCGCGACCATGTCCGCGCCAAAACCCACTTCCAGTACGTGGTCGAAACCCAGCGCGCGCACGGCGCCCACAACCTGCTCCGCCGAGAACCCACTGTAAGCAGCGGCATAGGAGGGCGCCAGAATGGCCACGGTTGGCCGCTCCTCGTCCAGGAGCAGTTCCACTGCCGGGCCCGCGGGCTGTACCTGCTTGGCGTTCTGGGCACAGACACGCACGCAGTTTCCGCAGCCGATGCAGCGCTCTGCGATGACGGTTGCCTGTCCGTCCTGCACCCGGATCGCTTTCGCCGGGCAACTGCGCACGCAGTTGTAACACCGGCGGCACTTGTCCGCGATGGTGGTAACGACGCTCTCGCCGTGGCCGGTGGATGGGTCCAATGCACTCTCCCGGTCAGATCAACGCTGCGGGCGGTATTCCACGTTCCCGTCAGAACATCTGCCCGCGCAGGCCGGCTTCCGCTTCCTCCATGAGCTTTAACGTCATGTCCCGCAGGTCCGCCGGCAGCCGGACCAGCTCACGCTGGATGATCGCCTCCCCGAGGCGGGCGGTGTCCGGCGATGCGTAGTCCATCAGGTACTCGCGCAGGGCCAGCAGGGAGTTGGCGGACCGGCGCTCCGGCGTGGTCAGCTCCTCGCCGGGCCGGCGCGGGAGCGTCACCCGGTAGCGCTTCAAGGAGTCAGCACTGCCGATGTAAGGCACGAATCCTGCGTCGCACAGGCGGTAGATCAGCACTTCCAACGCTCTCGGCCTGCCGATGGTCAGCCTGCCCGCTGCCTCCGGGTCGCCATCCGCAGTGTACGCGCCGGGATAGCTGAGGGAGCCGACACTGACTTCCGATATACCCAGCGCGTACAGATCACGCCGGGTCTCGCGCTCCGCCGGGGTACACATGACGATGGCCACGTGGGGCCTGGCAAGCCTGCATACCGCAACGATCAGCTTGAGATCCTCATCATCCACCTGGCGGGTGGTGTCCTGCGAGGCAGGCGCCTCCTTGGCCGGGACCATCCGGGGGAGGGTGATGGAGACGGCTCCGTACCCGCATTCACGCTTCAGGTAGGCGCAGTGGGCGATGAGTGCCACCACGTCGTAGCGGAAGTCATACGCGCCCAGGAGCACCCCGAGCCCAAGCTCTTTCACCCCCCCCTGGATGGCTCGATCGTGGCCGGTGATCCGCCAGTGGTAGTCCGCCTTTGGACCGTCCACATGGAGCCGCTCGTAAGTCTCGCGGTGGTAGGTCTCTTGGTAACAGTGATAAGTGCCAAGGTACCCTTCCTGCGTGAGCAGCCGGAAATCCACCGGCTGCATGGGGTTCACATTCAGGTCCACCCGGCAGGCTTCTTCCACACCCGAGCGCGTCCCGTACGCGGCCACCAGCATGTCGTGGATGTGATGCGCTCCGCTGCGGTCCTCGGAGAAAACCAGGTTGAAGTGCCGGTGCCCTTCGCGCAGAAGACCAGTGATCTCGCGCTGCAGATCGCGGATCGTGGAGGAAGTCCGGCGCAGGCGAACATCCGAGCGCCTCAGGGGGCAGTAGAGACAGTCATTGATGCAGCGGTTGGTGGGGCAGATCGGTGTGGACAGGGCAACGCGGCGGTTAAAGGTCTGCTCATGCACGCGCCGGGCAGTCGCCAGTACCTCCTCGCGGAGGCTCCCGTTGCCCACCTGAATGAGAACTCCGACGTCCTCAGGCGTCAGACCTTCCATCGCCATTGCCCGGTGCAGGACATCCCGGACGGTCTCAGCGTCGGCGTCCCTGCCGGCGTCGAGGATCGACTGGATCTGCTCATGTGGACAGATACGGGCGGCGACACCGGCTACCACGTCCGGCGTCCAGTCGGCCGGCACAGCCTGAGCTGACGTCATCGTGGCCCACCTTTCAGGCGCAGCGAGCCGGATGCAGACGGGACGATCGATTGCGCAGGAGGGGCCACCGGGACGCCAGGCAGCCCCTCCCTGGTTCCGTCGTCGCGACTAACCCTGTTCGGGTCCCTGAACCGCCGCTTTGGTGCGCGGTGTGTATTCTGTGTGCAGCAGTTGATGTGACTTGTGACTCAACGGAGCGCCCAGGAACTTCTCGTAAATCCGGGCGATGGATGGGTTCTCGTGTGACCTGCGAATGGGCAGGTCTACGTCCGCGGCATAGATGGCCTCCATGCGCTTCTTGCGGATCTCCGGCGACGTCGGGATCGGCTGGCCACCCCCACCGAGACACCCGCCGGGGCAGGCCATGATCTCGATGAAATGGTAGTCGGCCTCCCCCGCCGCCACCTTGTCCATCAGCTTCGCGGCATTGCTCAGACCGTGGGCAATGGCGGCTTTGAACTCGATGTCGCCAACCTTCACCGTGGCTTCCTTCACGCCATCCATGCCGCGAACGGCCTCGATGTCGATATTCTCCAGCTTCTCGCCGGTGATAACCTCATAGGCCGTGCGCAGGGCGGCTTCCATGACCCCGCCGGTGGCGCCGAAGATCACCGCGGCGCCAGTGGACTCACCCAGCGGATCGTCATAGTCGCTGTCCGGCAGATGAGCGAAGTCGATGCCCTGTTCTTTGATCATCTGTGCAAGCTCGCGCGTTGTCAGCACGTAGTCCACGTCCCGGTAGCCGGAATCACACATCTCGGGCCGGGCCGCCTCGTACTTCTTGGCGGTACAGGGCATGATCGACACCACTACCATCTTCGCCGGATCGATACCCGCCTCCTCTGCATAGTACGTCTTCGCCACCGCACCGAACATCTGCTGGGGCGACTTGCAGGAAGACACATTCGGGAGCAACTGCGGGTAGAAATGCTCCACGAACTTGATCCAGCCGGGGCTGCACGAGGTGATCTGGGGCAGGACACCGCCCTCGGTAATGCGCTTGATCAGCTCATGCCCCTCTTCCATGATGGTCAGGTCCGCGGTGAAGTCAGTATCGAAGACCCGGTCGAAGCCCAGTTCGCGCAGGGCGCTGGTAAGCTTGCCCGTCACCACCTGGCCCGCAGGCAGTCCGAGCCCCTCACCCAGGGCAACACGGACGGCGGGAGCGGTCTGGACCACCACGAACTTATCCGGGTCCGCAAGGGCCTCCCAGACCTCGTTGATGTAGCTCCTCTCGGTGAGAGCCCCGGTGGGGCAACGGTTGATGCACTGGCCACAGTTGACACACAATGCGTGCCCGAGCGCCTGACCGAAGGGCGCGCCGATGATGCTGTCATATCCGCGTCCCATGACCCGCAGGCCCGAGACGCCCTGGATGATATCGCAGGTCTGAAGGCACCGGCGGCACAGAATGCACTTGTCCGGGTCACGGACCACCGCGAGACTGACGTCGTCGATGGGGTGGCCGGGGCAGTCCACTCGCACGCGCACCTCGCGGATGCCCAGGTCCTCGGCCAGCTGCTGCAGCTCGCACGAGCCGCTTCTTGCGCAACTGGTGCAGTCCGATGGGTGATCGGACAGGAGCAGCTCAACCACCGTGCGGCGCGCCTTGCGCACCTTGGGCGAATGGGTCTTGATCTTCATGCCCTCGCGGACGGGGAACGAACAGGACGGCTGAAGGCCCCTTTCGCCCTCGATCTCCACGAGGCAGACGCGGCAGGCGCCAAGGGGCGGCAGGTCGGGGTGATAGCACAGCGTGGGAATATGTATCCCCGCCTGCTGGGCTACGTTGAGCACCGTCATGCCGGGGCTTGCCGGAACCTCGCGGCCGTTGATTGTTATCATGAACTCCGACATTGGTTACTGTCCTCCTGGTAAGTTGGGGCAGTACAGGATTAGGCGGGCTGTCCGCGCCTAGTCTTCCTCGATGGCGATGTAGTCGCAGTGCAGACAACGCGCCGCTTCCCGGCAGGCCACGGGCACTGAGTAGCCCGTTTCGACCTCGGCGAAACCGGTCCGCCGGTAGCTGTCGGGGATGCAGGGAACGGGCGTGGGCGGGCGCTCTTCCTCGCCTGTCTCCAAGGCTGCGAGCACCTGCTGTGATACACGGGTGCGGGCGCGGATCTTCGGCTCGGGGATCGGCTCTCCCGACAGATAGCTGTGGATGGACCGGGCAACCTTGTGGCCGTCGGCGATGGCGTCAACCACCGTCATGGGGCCCTCAGTGGCGTCTCCGCCCGCGAACACGTTCGCCTTCGCGGTGGCAAGGGTCACCGGATCGGCGCACAGCTTCCCGCGACTGGTCTCGACGCACGCGCAGTCCGGGTCGATCCGCTGGCCGATGGCCGCGATGACCGTGTCCACGTCGAGGGCGATCTCGCTGCCCTCCACCGGGATCGGCCGCCGGCGTCCGGAGCTGTCGAAGTCGCCAAGCTCCATCTGCTGGCAGATCATCCCGGCCACCTTGCCGTCCTCCACCTTGATCTCGCTCGGGGCCATGAGGAAGTGAAGCTGAACGCCCTCATGGGCCGCGGCCTCGATCTCTTCGGCGTGGGCGGGCATTTCATCACGGGTGCGCCGATAGACAAGATGCACCTGGTCCGCACCCAGACGCAGGGCGGAACGGGCCGAGTCGATCGCGGTGTCTCCGCCGCCGATAACGGCGACGCGCTTGCCGATCTCGGGTTGGTGGCCCAGCGCCAGTTCTTTCAGGAACTTGATGGCATCCAAGACGCCTTCAGCATCGGAGCCGGGGCAGTCAAGCGGGATCCCCTGCTGGCAGCCGATGGCCAGGAAGATCGCCTCGTAGCCCTGGGCTTCCAGATCCGTGATGGTGACATCGCTTCCGAAGGCCACGCCGGTCCTCAACTCCACGCCGAGGTCCACGATGTCCTGTATCTCCTTCTGGAGGACATCCTGGGGCAAGCGGTAGTCGGGTATGCCCAGTGCCATCATGCCGCCCGGCAACTGCTCCTTCTCGAAGACCGTCACATCGTAACCCATGCGGTTCAGATCGTCCGCGGCGGTGAGGCCGGCGGGGCCGGAGCCGATGACCGCAACCTTCTTGTGGCGGCGCGGAGCAAGCTCCGGCTTCCACGCTCTGGTGCGGTAGTCCGATGCCGTCCGCTTCAGGAGCCGGATGGAGACTGAGCCATCGAGCTGGCTGCGGCGGCACTTTGTCTCGCAGTAGGCGGTGCAGACCCGGCCGCAGACAGACGGGAACGGGTTGGCTTCACGGATGACCGAATACGCCTCGTCGATCTGCCCCTCTGCCATGAAATTGACGTATGCGGGCACGTCGATCCCGGCGGGACAAGCATGCTCGCACGGCGCCTTCATCATCTCCTGGCAGGTTCCGGCGCGGCAGTGCTTGTCGCGGATGTGCTCCTCGTACTCCTCCCGGAAGTATGCGATGGTGCTGAGAACCGGGTTGGGAGCCGTCTGTCCGAGGCCGCATAGACTGGTGACCTTGATCTGCTCGCCGAGGTCCAGGAGCAGGTCGATATCGCCGGGCCGACCCTCCCCCCGGCAGATGCGCTCCAGAATCTCAAGCATGCGCCGGGTCCCGATGCGGCACGGCGGACACTTCCCGCAGGACTCATCCTGCACGAAGTCGATGAAGAACCGCGCCAGATCCACCATACAGGTGGTGTCGTCCATCACGATGAGGCCACCGGAACCCATGATCGAGCCCAGTTCCTTGAGGCTCTCATAGTCCACCGGCGTGTTCAGGAACTGGGGCGGGATGCAGCCGCCGGAGGGGCCGCCGCTCTGGGCTGCCTTGAACTTGCGCTTGTTGCGGACGCCGCCGCCGATCTCGTAGATGATGGTCCCCAGCGGGGTGCCCATCGGGACCTCGACGAGACCGGTGTTGTTCACATGCCCGGCCAGCGCGAAGACCTTGGTGCCCTTGCTGGTCTCGGTGCCGATGGAAGCGAACCACTCCGGCCCGTTGAGGATGATCGGGGCGATGTTCGCGAAGGTCTCCACGTTGTTCAGCACCGTCGGGCGCGCCCAGAGACCCTTCTGCGCGGGGAACGGCGGCCGCGGGCGAGGCTCGCCGCGCTTGCCCTCGATGGACGCCATGAGTGCGGTCTCTTCGCCGCAGACGAAAGCGCCCGCTCCCATACGCAGTTCGATGTCGAAGGAGTGGTCGGTGCCGAAGATGTTCTCTCCAAGCAGACCGTATCCCCGGGCCTGGGTGAGTGCGATAGACAGGCGCTCGATGGCCAGCGGATACTCGGCGCGCACGTAGATGTAGCCCTTCTTCGCGCCGATGGCGTAGCCCGCGATGGTCATTGCTTCGATGACACTGTGCGGGTCACCCTCGAGCACGCTGCGGTCCATGAACGCGCCCGGGTCGCCCTCGTCCGCGTTGCAGACCACATACTTGACGTCGCCTTCGGCCTTGGCGGTGAACTCCCACTTCAGTCCGGTGGGGAAACCGCCGCCGCCGCGTCCACGCAGGCCGGAGTCCTTGATGGTCTGGATGACCTGTTCCGGGGTCATCTCCGTGAGGACCTTGGCCAGCGCCTCGTAGCCGTCACGGGCGATGTACTCGTCGATGTTGGTCGGGTCGATCTCGCCGCAGTTGCGCAGGACTATCTTCTGCTGCAGCGCGAAGAACGGGATGCTGTCCATGTCCAGCGCGGGAGCTTCGCCTTCCGCGGAGACATACATGAGGCGCGCGACGGGCCGCCCCTTGAGCAGGTGCTCGGAGGCGATTGCTTCGGCATCCTCAGGCGTGAGTTTCTGGTAGAAGACGCCCTCGGGGTAGACGACTGCGACGGGGCCAAGATCGCACGAGCCCATGCATCCGGTTCGCACGACCTTCACTTCATTGCTCAGTCCGTGCCGGCTGATGGCAGCTTCCAGGGCTTCGGATACGCTGTGGCTACCCGAGGAGACGCAGCTTGCCCCGGCGCATACCAGCACGTGTGACCGGTAAGTTGGCATCGAGTTATTACGCTCCCTTCAGGGAAGAAGTCGAACAGTTGCACCCGGTTTGGGCGCATCTGGCAGTACGCTGCGAATGCTACTCATACCGTGCCAGCAGATCATTGACCTGGGATGGCTTTACCCGCTCGTAGATGTCGTCACCGATGGTCATGACCGGTGACAGGCCGCAGGCGCCCACGCAGCGGACAACATCCACGCTGAAGCGCATATCCTCGCTGGTCTCGCCCACGCCACATCCGGCGCGCTTCACAACTTCCTCCAGCACGCGCTTGCCGCCGCGCACATAGCATGCGGTTCCCTGGCAAACCTTGATGATATGACGGCCACGG
>JAGPGE010000213.1 GCA_018056145.1 Armatimonadota bacterium | reverse complement strand
CCTCCACGCCCGCACCCAGTCTGCTGCGCACCCGGTCAAGCTCGGCGGCGATGCAGATGAGGCGGGGGGGGGGCGGAGTTGTTCGCGTACAGGGCAGCGCCGGCTGGCGTCGCCGTAAGCAGGGCTGCGAGGCCGCCCATGAGAAAGGGGACGGCGATTGCGGGGCTGAAGCTGGTCACAGGTCGGGCTTCCAGGGCGTGGTCCGTGCCGGCAGGCCATTTCGCCCCGTCACTCCCAGAGGCCTTCGCGCGAAACCAGGCAGGACCCGGCGCGTGCGCGGGGAACTACTCTTCCCATCAGATTTCAGGGCCCGCGCAGCCCGCCCCAGGGGGTTCTTCATGTCCGACACTGCCCAGAACGCGCCAGTCGCCGACGGGATACACGCCATGGTCCCGCGAGATCAGATGACCGAGTCCGCCCGCAGGCGGAGAGACGCGTACGCGATCACTCCAGGCGCCCCCCTGCTCAAGGTTGAGTTCGGGTACTACTCGCTGGAAGCCTGGAAAGAACAGGGAATGCCTGAGGGCGCGAACTTCGGCGAACTGTTCCACCTTGATCCGCCGGGGGATTACACCCTCGGGCAACTGGGCTGGTGCGAGGCCGCCTTCAGCCCGGCCTTCGAGGTCAAAGTGATCGAGGACCGGGGCGACCATGAGATCGAGCAGGACTACGCGGGCCGCCACGTGCTCTACTTCAAGGGCCGGCGCAGCGGGTTCATGCCCGAGTATGTCGACCATCCGGTGAAGGACATGCGCACCTGGCAGGAGTGCTGCAAGTGGCGCATGGACCCGTCCAGCCCCGAACGCTACGCAGACCTCGAGCAGCGCATGTCTGCGGCGAAGGAGGCAGCATCGCGGGGCTTGATGATCTGCCAGAACATCATCGGCGGCTACATGTACCTGCGCAGTCTCATCGGCCCGGCGGATTTGCTCTACGCCTTCCATGACCAGCCCGAACTGATCCACGACTGCATGGAAACGTGGTTCGCGCTGGCCGATGCGGTGACCGCGCGGCACCAGGAACACGTCACTTTCGACGAGGTCTTCCTCGCGGAGGACATCTGCTATAACCACGGGATCCTGATCAGCCCCGGAATGATGCGCGAGTTCCTGCTGCCGTACTACCAGCAGCTATTGTCAAACATCAAGTCGCGGCAGATCGACCGCTCTCGGCACCTGTACGTGCAGATTGACACCGACGGCGACTGCCGGCCGACCATCCCGGTCTACACGGAAGCCATCGGGATGGACGCCATGAGCCCCTTCGAGGTGGCTTCGGGCTGCGATGTGGTGGAGATCGGGCGGCAGTACCCGAAGCTCATGATGCGCGGCGGCATCGACAAGCGCGTTCTCGCCAAAGGCCGCAAGGCCATCGACGAACATCTGGAGTACGTCCTGCCGGCGATGCGCGAGCGCGGCGGGTACATCCCCTGCTGCGACCATGGAGTGCCCGCCGAGGTGCCCTACGAGGACTACCTGTACTACCGAGAACGGTGCGTGGAACTGGGAGAGTGACCAACAGCCGGTAACGTGCGGCCAACAGAACGGAGTGCTGCCGATGTCTGGACCGCGAATCACTTTGCCACTCATCCTGACACTCGCAACACTCTGCTGCGGCGTCACAGGGTCCCAGGACGCGAGCGGCAACGCCCTCCTTCAGCAGGCGAGGGTTGCCGGAGGGCTCATCGTCCATATCGGCTGCGGGGACGGCCAACTCACCGCCGACCTGCGCCCGAATGAGAGCGCTCTGGTTCACGGGTTGGCCCTGGACCCGCGGGACCTTGTGCGGGCGCGGGAACAACTGAAGTCCCTGGGGCTGTACGGGCCGGTTTCCATCGGCCTGCTCGAAGGCGAACGGCTCCCATATGCCGATGGCCTCGTGAACCTCGTTGTGAACTCGGCTCCTGGCGCTGTTGCGGATACGGAGATCCAGCGAGTCCTCGCGCCGGGGGGCTCATTGCTGACGAAGACCGCTGACGGTTGGGCGCTTTCGCGGAAACCAGTGCCCGCGGATACCGACGGCTGGCAGCATGCGCTCCACGGCGCCGACAACAACGCAGTCGCCGCCGACGAGCGTGTGGGTCCCCCGCGCCGGGTGCAGTGGGTCGCCGAACCCCGCAATACCCGGCACCACGAGCACCTCGCCAGCGTGAGCGCGGTCGTCTCCTCAGGCGGCCGGCTGGTGTACATCGCCGACGAAGCCCCGATCATGTCCATGTTCCTGCGGCCCCAGTGGTCCGTGATCTGCCGGGACGCGTACAACGGGGTCACACTGTGGAAGCGACCGATTCAGAGCTGGGAATCGTACATGCGATCCTTCCGGTCGGGGCCGCCGGAGCTGTGTCGCAGGCTGGTGGCCACTGACGCGGCGGTCTACGTCACCCTCGCCTACGACGGCCCGGTGGTGGCGCTGGACGCGCTCACCGGCGAGACCGTCCGCACATATGACGCTACCGCCCCGGCGCGGGAGATACTGTACGATGACGGCATGCTCTACGTCCTGTGCGGGCCGGAGGCGCCAGAAAAGAAGCGGTTGGTGGTCCTGGACGCACGTTCCGGCCAGGTGCGCTGGCAACTGGACCCGTGCCCGGCCCTGCCCACGACCCCGGCGGTACGCAACGGCCGCCTCTTCTACCAGGATGCCCAGGCCGTGGTCTGTCTGGATTCGGCGAGCGGCGCTCAGCTCTGGCGGAGCCCGCGGTTCGCACCTGAGAAGCGCCCGGGCTGGTCCGCGCCTACGCTGGTTGCTTGCGACGAAGTTGTCCTCTGCGCCGACCGCCGCGACCCGCCGAAGGATAATACGGACGAAAAGACGGGCCGGCCCATTGCTCGATGGCTCACCGATGAGGGCCCACCGGGGGAACTGGTCGCCCTGTCGGCGCGCACCGGAGAGCAACTCTGGTCATGCCTGGCGGCCGAGACCTATCACGCGCCCGTCGATGTGTTCGTCGCGGACGGGCTCGTCTGGGTGGGGCAGAGCCGGTCGCGCACCGGCCCCGATCTCAACGAGGGCCGCGACCTTCTCACCGGCGAGATCAGGCGCCGGCTGGTCACCGACGAGGCCTTCGACACGACGATGCCCCATCACCGCTGCCACCGCAACCGGGCCACCGAGCGCTACCTGGTGACCGGGCGCACCGGCGTGGAGTTCATCGATGTGCGGTCCGGCGAGTGCGAGGCCAACCACTGGACCCGGGGCGTGTGCCAGTATGGCGTGCTGCCCTGCAACGGCCTGCTTTACGTGCCACCGCACTCCTGCGCCTGCTACATCGAGGCGAAGATCGCGGGCTTCTATGCGCTGGCGCCCGATGCGAGTTCCACAGAGGCCCCCGTACCGCCCCTTTCCCCCGCGGAGCTGCCCGGACCGGCCTTCGACGCCGCAGGCGCTGGCGCCGCCGCTGCCGACCCCGCCGACTGGCCCACCTACCGCCACGACCCGGCGCGCTCCGGTACATCAGCCTCTTCGGTCCCCACAGCTCTCGCGCCACTTTGGGAGGCGAAGCTCGGCGGGAAGCTGACTAGCCCGGTCGTCGTTGGCGATGTGCTCTGCGTCGCCTCGTCCGATACTCATACCGTCCACGCTCTCACCCTCCGGGAGGGAGCGCCGCTCTGGCAGTTCACGGCCGAAGGGCGCATTGATTCGCCTCCGACCCTCGCCGCCGGGCGCGCCCTGTTCGGTTCCGCCGATGGTCACGTGTACTGCCTGCGCGCTTCAGACGGCCAACTGGTCTGGCGGTTCCGCGCGGCTCCGGATGACCGGCGGATCGTTTCCGAGGGGCAACTCGAATCCGCCTGGCCGGTGTGCGGGAGTGTCCTCGTGGATGGTGGGGTCGTCTACTGCGCCGCGGGGCGAAGCTCCTATCTTGACGGCGGGATCCGGCTCTGCCGCATTGATCTGGCCACCGGCCGCCTGCTCAAGGACCGGGTTCTCTGGAGCCGCGACCCGGTCACTGGCGACCAGCCCGACGAGCCCATCATGTTCGAGATGGCCGGCGCCCTGCCCGATGTGCTGTCCACCGACGGCGAGCACCTGTTCATGCGCCAGCTCACCTTCGACGCCCGGACGCTGGAAGATCAGCCCGTCGTCGCCCACCTCTACAGCCCCGCCGGGTTCCTGAATGGCGACTGGTGGCACCGGACATACTGGCTTCACGGCACCCACTTCTACTCCGGCTACATTGGCTGGTATTTCGCGGGGCGCGAGGCTACCGCCGGGCGCATCTTGTCGGTCGATCCGTCATCCATCTACGGCTTCGGCTACAAGCCCCAGTTCTACCGGGGCGCAACCGAGCGGCAGTACCACCTCTTCGCCGTGGACCGCGCTGAACAGCCGCCCCAACCCGATCCCGACTACGCCCGCGCAAACAGGGACTACCCGCATTCCGGCCAGGGCAAGTTCGGCACGAAGTTCCGCTGGGCCACGGATGTCCCCCACTTGGTGCGAGGTCTCGCGCTCACTCCTGACGCGCTGTTCACCGCCGGGCCACCAGACAGCGCCCTGCAATCCATGCCGGCCTTCCGGGGTGACCGGGGTGGCCTGCTCCAGGTCTTCGCAACCGGCGACGGCAACTTGCTGGCTGACTACCGTCTCGATGGACTGCCGGTGTTCGACGGTCTCATCGCGGCGCAGGGCCGGCTGCTTCTTGCCACGGAAGACGGGCGCGTTCTCTGCATGGGAGATCCGGCGGAGGCTGTCGCCAATGGGCCAGCCTTCCTGCGCAAGGCGCCCGATGAAGCGGAAATCGCCGCTCGGACGCCGGTGGAGCCCGGCCTCGTGGGTCACTGGAAGCTGGATGAGGGAGAGGGAGAACTCGCGGCGGACAGCTCGGGCCTGGGCAGGGATGCCGAAGTGTACGGGGCCTGGGTGACGGGTGAGTTCGGGGCGTGCCTAAAGTGCGCGGGCATCCCGGGCAGCCTGAGCATCGCGGACGGTCCGGCGCTTCACTTCGGAGCCGGAGACTTCAGCCTGTCCTTCTGGACCAGGCCGGACAGTTACGACCAGCGCATCATGGGCAAAGAGCGGTTCCCCGAGAACTGGTGGGTCATCAACCTCCTGCCGGACGGACGCGCGGAACTGGTGCTCGGCCAGAGCACGGCGGCGGGCAAATCCGTGCGGCCCACGACCAAATCGGCACTGCCCACTGACCGCTGGACGCATCTCGCTTTCGTGGTGGATCGCCAGAACCGGCAGGTACACTGGTACGTGAATAGCGCGCTGGACAACACCACCGCGATCCCCGACTCCCTCGACGGGGCCCTGGACGTGGAGGGTGCTGACCTGCGCATCCCCTCAGCCCACAAACCGTACACGGGCCTGTTCGACGAACTGCGCATCTACAAGCGCGTGCTCAGCAGCGAGGAGATCGCGGCGCGTTACCTATCGGAAGCGCCGACGCGGGGGAGTGTGGAGTACCAGGAGACAGTGCGGTAGCCAAGCGGCCACACGGGCCGCTCAGGTCAACTCTCCGCTGGTGCCCTTCTCCTCGGCCGCGCGGTCGAGTTCGGTGTAGATGAGCACCAGCGATTCCTCCACGGCCGCATCCATCACGTGCTTTACAAAGGCGCGGTAGATCACATCATTGCCCCGGGTCTCGGGCTCCGGCGGGGGGAGGTAGTCGCTCAGCAGGGCGATGATCCACTCCTCCAATTGCTGGGGAGTGAGCGGGAAGACGTCGTACGGCCGGTGATTGGTGCGCAGGAGCCAGCGCAGTTCGTCCATCAGCGCCGGTTCGGACTCCGCGATTTCCCGGTCGACGGTGTCACAGGCATCCCGGTACTGCGAGCGCAGCAGGCGGCGGCGCTCCCGTTCGCCACGGGTACAGCCATGCCAAAGGCCGGGCAAATGGTCGCGCAAGGTCCGGCGCCAGAGGGCATCCGAACTCACGTGGGTCAGCCAGCCCAGCCAGAACGCCTGCTCGTCGGGCGAGCCTATGATCAGCGCGGGGCGCACGTACTCAATCAGCAGATCGCGGGGGCGCATACCGGCCTGGCGGCGCAGGCGGAAATGGGACTTGCGGAAGCCAAGGTCCTGCGCGACGCGGTGTGCATCGGGCGCGATGGCGCCCACCAGCAGGTGTCCCCGGGTGGTGGTGGGCCACTGGAGCCTGCGCCAGACGCTGTCGGCCACGAGCAGATGCGGTAGGGGGTTCAGGAGTAGGCCTCCTCAACTTTGATCATCTATCTGACACCCCGTGAGCCGGTGAGGTTGCGACGCCGTTGCCGATCCGCTAACGGGACGACAGTCGGTAGATGCGGGTCTGGCCGCCCTGGAACAGCGCGGTGAATCCGCTTGCCTGCGCCGCGACCTGCTGCCCCGATGTGACCTCCCAGGCGTCGCAGGCTTCGGGCAGATTGATGATCCGCTGGCCCGGTGTGGCAACGGTGATGCCGAGGAATGTGCTGGATGCCTCGACGCGATCCCCCGCCGGCGCGTACAGGTGAACTCCGGCGAACTGCGCGAGGGAGCGCAGTAGGTCCGCCGGAAGGCCCGGCGCTGCTGAGTATACCGACCAGTGACCATCGCGGCGCGTGGCCACCAGCGCGGGGCGATCCGACGGGTCCACTCCCAGCACATCCGCGCCCCGATCAATGATCTGGAACCACGGCGGCAGGGAGTCCTTCAGTCCGTAGGTCATGCCAGGGCGCAGACCGGATGTGAGCGGGCCGCTCCCGGTCAGCTTCACCCGCAGCGACCCGGCCCCCATTCCCAGCGCGGTGGTGATGCCGGTGAGTTCTTTCATCGTGCGCCCGATCAGGCTTGATCCAACCGCACCCGCTGCCCCGAGCCAGACCACCACATCCTCGCGCCTGAACCGGCCCGAAAGCGCCTGTTTGAGCTCGGCGTCCGGCGCGCGAAAAGCGTTGAGGAAGACGTAGAGCCGGTACTGAGGAACCGCCTGGGAGACCAGGTCGCGCATGAGCCAGACGTCGACCGGCGCGCCAATCGCGGCGACCTGGTCCATCTGCAGGCCCATGAGCGCCTTCCCGACGGGCCCCCCAGCCGACAGGTACGCGGCGCTCTCCTCGTCCACGATCACCGCGATCTCGGCCACGCTGCGCCCTGGAGTCAGAGTCTCAAGATCACGCGCCGCGACGGCCAGGCCCCCGGGCGCGGTGGTCACGGTCGCCGACTGCCGCAGTTCCCGAGCCTGCAGTGCGGGCAGCGATGAGGCTCCGGTGGCCATGTCCGGTAGGTACAGCTTCCCCGAATGAACCACGGATGCGTTCGGGCATGGATAACTGCCGGTGACAAAGTCGATGTCCGTGGACCGGAGCACTTTGCCGAAGGCCAGCAATCCGGCCTCCGGGAAGCGTTCCATGCTCTTGCCGAGCCCGAGAAGATGCCCGTAACTGACCCCGCAGACCTTCCCCCCGCCAGTCTTCTCCCGCACGACCGCCGCGAAATGCTCTATCGCTGCGGCAGTGATGTCCGACGATCCCAGGCGGTAGTCGATCACCGGCTGGAACACCGCGGGGTCCATGATCCAGGCGGTGCGGAACTTGCGGGTGGCCGGGGAGGGCAGGTCCACGTCGCTCCAACTCATGACCGCGCGGGCAGCCCCGGGACGGTCTGCCGGACGCATAGGCTGGTTCCACGCGCCCCGCAGGTTCTCCAAAGACCCGTACCGCTTGCTGAGCCACTGCTGGAACGCCCGCTTCTGTGGGCCGCCATAGTCCGCGCAGTGCGTCTCCCGCAGGTCCCACGATGCCCATCGTCCGCCATCGCCGGAAGCTAGTTCGTACCCGGCGATGTGGTCTGCGAAAGCCGACGCCTCCAGGCCTCCGACCAGTGCGCCCAAGGCTTCCCCCGCGTCCTCGCGCCAATTCTCGGAAGCGAACGAGGGCTTGCGGATGCGGTTGAACGCGTCGCCATCGCTGGTCACTGTCACCAGGTCGCGAGTGTTGCGGTCCAGCCACCAGTCAGGTGCGCCCAGGCGGATTTCGGGCAGCAGGAAAGCACGGGGCGCAACGGAGAGGATGCGCGCGCAGGCTTCATAGATGGCGTCCAGTCGGAACTCGCCCGGCTCTTGCCAGGTCAGCGTGGGACACCCAGCCTCGGGCTCGCCGATGCAGATGCGGAAGCGGATGACATCCGGCAATGAACCGGCCGCAACCGGCCCGACGAACTCCCGCGGCCGGGACACGATCAGGAACGAACGCACTGGATTCCCGCGGACGATCAGCTCTGGCGCGCCACCGGCGGATGTGCGGACGGACGCTTCCGTTGCGGGCGCTTCGGCGCGGGTGACGGTGAGGACGGAGGTGGGCAGGCGGGTGGGGTCGGGCATGAGGATCCGGGCATCCGCGGCGCTGATCTCCACCTTGTACTCGCCGGCAGCCGCGAACGCCGGGACCCCCAGTGTCACTTCCACCGGCTCAAGCAGATCCCCAACCTCACGCTTCGAACCCACCGGCTGCATAACCAGACGGGAGCAGGCCACTCCTCCGTTGCGCACCAGGGACACTGTCAGTCCCAGGTCACCCGAGAGCCGGGACTGGGCGCGCAGCCGGAAGCGCAGGGCGGCGCTCTCCCCCGCTTCGAGGGTGCGCGGGCTTGAGAGCTCCACCACGTCAAGGGTCACCGGTGGCCCCACGTGCCAGCGCAGTTCATCGAGAAACAGGACATAGCGCGAGTGGGGCTGAAGATCGCCGACCCAGGCCATGATGCTGCGCACTGGAAACTGGATGCCGGGATTGGGGTCGACGACGCCCGGCGCCAGTTGACAGTCCTTCACGAAGAAGGCCAGCTCATGCCAGTTCAGCTCTGCGCCGAGTTGGGCCGGCGGGAAGGCGTACAGGGCGTCGTCTGCATCGCGCAGAGCCAGG
>JAGPGE010000212.1 GCA_018056145.1 Armatimonadota bacterium | reverse complement strand
TATCTTGACCCGCCCGGTGGTCTTGCGGCCCCGGATGCGCTGACAATCAACGCCTATCTCGGCAGCGACGGCGTGCTGCCCTTCGTGAACATCGCGGCGCGTACGGGCCGGGGGCTGTATGTGCTCGCCAAGACTTCCAACCCGTCCTCCGGCGAACTGCAGGACCTGGATGTGGGTGGGACCACGATCTTCCAGGTCATGACAGACCTCATCGCTAACTGGGGCCGGGAACTTGTGGGCGAATGCGGGTATTCATCGGTTGGGGCCGTTGCGGGAGCGACTTTCCCCGAACAACTCGCGCAGATGCGCGCCGAGGCGCCCACTGTGCCATTCCTCGTACCGGGCTACGGAGCCCAGGGAGCGGGAGCGGGCGAGGTCGTCGGGGCCTTCGATGAGAACGGTCTGGGCGCCGTGGTCAACTCATCCAGGGGCATCATCTTCGCCTGGCGCGACGCCGCCTATCGCGACCGGTTCGCACCCGAAGAGTATGCCGCTGCCGCCGCCGCCGCCGCATGTGATATGCGGGAAGATATCAACCGCGCCCTGGACAGCCGCTGACCCACCGTGGGGCGGCCCGGGCCGATCTGGGAGGAACGCGGGTGTCACTGGCCGGGCGCAGTCTGGTAGCTCTCGGGGATCTGAGCACAGCCGAGATCCTGCAGATTCTTGACGTCGCCGACGGCATGGCCGACGCGGTGGGCTTTGACAACTCGTCCAAGCGCACTCCGGCCGAGCCGCTGGATCGCATCCTCGCAGCGCTCTTCTTCGAACCCAGCACCCGAACCCGCCTTTCCTTCGAGTCGGCCATGCTGCGCCTTGGCGGCCAGGTCATCGGCTTCGCAGACCCGTCGGGCAGCTCGGTGAGCAAGGGCGAGTCGCTTGCCGATACCATCCGGATGGCCGCCGGGTACTCGGACATCATCGTCATCCGCCACCCCCTCGCCGGGTCGGCGAAAGTGGCGGCGGATTATTCCAGCGTGCCGGTCATAAACGCGGGCGACGGCCCCCATGAGCACCCGACCCAGACGCTCACTGACCTCTTCTGCATCCGCCGCGCCCAGGGGAGACTGGACGGGCTCAAGGTCGGGCTTTGCGGAGACCTGAAGTACGGGCGCACAGTGCATTCGCTGGCGCCGATGATGGCGCGATTCGGGGCGGAAATCGTCTGCATCGCCCCGAAAGAACTCCAGATGCCCGAGCGGTGGATGGGCGAGTGCCAGGCAATCTCCGGTAACCGTCCGGCCCAGGTTGGGAGTCTCGAGGAGGCCATCTCCGGGCTGGATGTGCTGTACATGACCCGCATCCAGCGGGAGCGTTTTGACCGTCCCGAGGACTACGAGCGGGTCAAGAACGTGTACATCCTGACGCCGGAGATCATGAAACGCGGGCCCGAGGGCATGATCGTCCTGCACCCACTGCCTCGGGTGAACGAGATCACGCCCGCAGTGGATGCCGACCCGCGGGCCCTTTACTTCAAACAGGCTGCAGGGGGAGTTCCGGTGCGCATGGCGCTTATATCGCTGCTACTTGGCATGGCGGAAGGCTCCGCAAGCCGGGGCTCTTTCGGCCTGCGCGGTCATGCGGCCACCTGCACCTCGTGCGCTTCCGTCGAGGCAGCCGATCCGCCGAAGCCCGCGCCAAAGCTGGTGACGGGTCCGCGTTGCGCGAACCCGAAATGCATCACGACCCAGGAGCCGCTGGAACCGCTCTTCTACGACGAGCCCGGCGCCCTGCGGTGTGTATACTGCGAGGAAACCAGCGTCCAGCGGACGTTGTAACTCAGCGGCGGAGCGGACGAACAGACAGAGCAGCGAAGAGGAAGGGGAGCCATGGCGACGCTTCCGGGCAAGCTGAACCGAATCACGGTGGAGCCGGGGAAGATGGGCGGGAAGCCATGCATCCGCGGGCTGCGCGTCACGGTCGGCACCGTGTTGTCCATGCTCGCAGGGGGCTCGAGCCCGTCCGACGTCCTGGAGCACTACCCGTACCTGGAAGACGAGGACATCCAGCAGTGCCTTGCCTACGCGGCGTATCTGGCATCTGAGGGCTATGTTCCGTTCTCCGAGGAGGCTGCGTGAGGTTTCTCGTCGATGAGGGGCTGTCCCCCCTGGTCGCGCAAGCGCTCCGTGAACTCGGCCACGAGGCCGAGCACGTGCGGGATGTAGGGTTGGGCGGAAAGAGCGACGAAGCAATCATCGCCTATGCAGTCGAGTGCGGGATGGTTGTGATCTCTGTTGACCTTGATTTCCCGGCGATTCTCGCGTTGACCGGGGCCACTTCTCCGAGTGTTGTTACGCTTCGCGTGGGGAGCCTGCCAGTGCCGGAGATGGGCCGCCTGGCGGTGCTGGCCGTTACCCAACTGGCCGAGGCGATAGAGAAGGGCGCTATCATATCCGTTAGCTCCCAGGGCGCCAGGGTTCGGCTCCTGCCTATCGGAGAGAGCGAATGATCACCGGCCGCGGGTTGAGGCGCAGTGCTTGCTCATAGCTCGAACCCAGCTGCAAGATCGGCGAAGCCGCTAGCTGCGGGTACCTCAATCTCAACCATCCCGCATGGGAACGGATCAAAGGCTTCCTGCGCACGATAGTGCAGGCGTAAGCCATATCAGGAGGGACACGAATGGACCTGTCCGGAAAGTACACGCTCGAAATCCCGCAAGTGAAAAAGTGCGCCGTGGCGTATTCTGGTGGGCTGGATTCGGCGCTCGCACTCAAGCTTCTGCCCGAGTACTACGGCTGTGAAGAGGTCCTGGCCTGCACCGTCAATGTCGGGCTCACCGACGCTGAGATCGAAATGTGCAAGTCCAAGGCCGAGCTGCTGGGGGTGCCGTGGTTCTTCATCGACGCCGAAGAGGAGTTCGTCAACGAGTGCCTCACCAAGGCCATCTGGGCGAACTCTTCCTATGAAGGCTACCCGGTCGCCACCTCCATGACCCGGCAGCTCATCGCCCGCAAGGTCGCCGAGTTCGCCGTTGAGCAGGGCTGCGACTCCCTGTGCGAGGGTTCCACCGGCAAGGGCAATGACCAGTTCCGCATGCACAACGTCTTCTCCCTGTTCGCGCCGGACCTGACTGTCGTCGTCCCGGTGCGCGACTTCAACATGAACCGCGAAGAGGAGAAGGAGTTGTCCAAGCAGTACGGCATCCCGTATAAGGCGGGCATCGGCGACGACCTGACCATGTGGTGCCGCAGCATCGGTTCCGGCGAGGTCTCGAACCTGAAGATGCGCATCCCGCAGGACGAGTTCATTTGGTATAAGTACCCGGAGAACGCCTGCGACGAGCCCCACGAGATGGAGATCGAGTTCGAGGGCGGCCTGCCGGTCAAGTGCGACGGCGTCGAGGGCCTGGCCAACATCATCCACTACCTGAACGACCTCGGCGGCTCCCACGGCATCGGCAAGATCGACATGTTCGAGGACGGCATGATCGGCCTGAAGTCCCGCGAGGTTTACGAGGCTCCGGCGGCCAAGATCATCCTGACCCTCCACCAGGACATGGAGCAGCTGTGTCTGAGCAAGGAGCAGGTGCTGTTCAAGCCCATAGTGGAGCGCCAGTGGGCGTACCTCGTGTACCACGGCGGCTGGTATCACCCGCTAAAGCACGATTGCGACCAGTTCATCGCGGCTTCTCAGTGGGCGGTCAGCGGCAAGTACAAGGTGGTCCTGTACAAGGGCAATATCGACATCATCGAGCGGCAGTCCGAGAGCCGGCTGTTCCGGCCCGAACTGCGCGCCATCGTTGAGCGCGAGAAGGAGCCGGGCGAGGTCCGCATCGTCTGGGACCAGCAGGAATCCGGCCCGGCGGTGAAGATTCACGGTTTCCAGTATCAGATCATGGGTCACCGTGGAATGCCGTATGTGAAGTAGTCGACGCCAAGTACGATAGACCTTTGGGTCTCCCAAGCGGACGATGTGCCATTGAGTGGCAGGGCTCGCCCCGCAGTTCTGCCGGGGCGAGCCACCGGAATGGAGGTCAGGGCCCATGGCCGACGACGTTCTTGTCATACTTCAGCAGGCGCTGAACAAGGAAGAGGACCGGAAGGCGTACTACGAGGACGCGGCGCAGCGGACGTGCAATCCGCTCGCACAGCAGACCTTCACCTTCCTGGCCGGCCAGGAAGCCAAGCACGCCCAGTACATCAAGGCGTACTACGAGAAGATGGAGCGTGACGGCATCTGGCCCGACCCGGCCATGTGCGACGCCGAGTGCAAGCTCGAGGCCGAAGAGATCCGCAGCGTCTTCACCAATGCCCGAGCGAACATCGACGGAGAAGTCACCTGCGACACCGAACTGAGCGACGCCTACGCCATCGCCATGCAGGGCGAGCGCGACAGCATCAGTTACTACAAGGAGCAACTCGACGCGGCCACTGAGCCGAACGCGAAGGCCTTCTACGACGCGCTCCTGCATGCCGAACGTCTTCACCTGCAGCTCCTGTCGCAGACCGAAGACTACCTGAACGACACGGAGAAGTGGTTCTTCGACGAGGAGCAGTGGGGCGTCACCGGGTAGCGAGTTCCTCCTGCATTCTCGAACGCGACGCATTGAGCCGCGAAGCACCGCGGGCCAACCGGTCAGTGGTGCTTCCTTGGCTGCGTGGAGAGGAGACCCCATTCATGGCTGCGCGCATCCCCTTTGTGGTAGCGGCGGCGGTCGTCCTGTCTCTGGTTCCCGCGCTTGCCCAGGCGGATGACCTCACCTCCTTCGGCTCCGGATTCATCGTGGACCCGCGCGGGTACGTGATCACGAATGAGCACGTCGTCCATCGCGCGAAAGCCGTGGAGATCGTCCTGCGTGGGCGCGAGCGAATGCCGGCAACCATACTCAGCGCGGATCAGGATCACGATCTGGCGCTCCTGAAGGTTGACGCCGACCGGCACCTGCCATCCCTGCCCATCGGCAACTCCGCCGAGGTAAGGCGGCAGGAGGTGGTGCTTGCGCTGGGGTTCCCCTTTGGTGAGGGCGCAATTACCTCCACGAGCGGCCGGATCGTCTCAATCCGCACCGAGGACGCCAAGCAGTTGATCGTTACAGATGCGATCGCGAACCCGGGCAATAGCGGCGGCCCGCTACTCAACGAGAAAGGCGAAGTGGTCGGGGTCATCAGTTCGCTGCTCATGGCCAACGTCGATGGCGCGCGGGTGAAGGCCGGCGAGGTCTACGCTATCCCGGTCAGTTTCGCGATGCCAATGTTCGCATCGATCCCGGGCTTCGACTGGTTGTCCGTGGGGAAGGCTAAGGGCCGCCTTGAGCTGAATGAGCTTGACGCCATGGCCAGTCCCGCGGTGGTGCAGATCATGTCCGACCGCGTCGCTCCCGGCACCATCGAGGGCGCGGCCGGCGAGGACATCAGCGATTTCGCCGAGAACGCCGTGGCGCTGCTGAGCGAATACCTCGACCGCATGGAAGTCAAGTATGAGGTGAAGAATGATCTCGAGCACCCGCTGATCACTACCGAGATCACTCTCCAGAATGCCGTTCACCACCCGAACATTGTGGTGGACGCGGATCGCGAACTGGTCTACCTGTACCTCAACCGCTACCTCATGGCTCCTCCCGACCAGGCGAACATCGATACCGTTCTGCGCACCTTGATGGACTACAACTGGCGGGTGAACATCGGCAAGTTCGAGTGGGACAAGAGCGACGGCGAGGTGCGGTTTTCCCACGTTTTCACCACGGAGAACGGTCTGGGCTTCGAAGCATTCGAGGCCATGTACTTCGCCCTGGCGCGACTGGGCGACCAGCTATGGCCGGAACTGAAGGCGATTGTGGACGGGGAAGCTGCCGCGGAGACGGACACAGACGAGGAGAACGAGTGAATGTCAGGTGACGGCAAGTCCAGTAAGCTCTGGGGCGGACGGTTCTCGGCGGAGATGGCCGATATCGCCCTGCAGATATCGGAATCGACGGGCGCCGATGGCCGCATGGTGTTCGAGGACATCTGGGGCAGCCAAGCGCACAGCATCATGCTGGCAAGCTGTGGCATCATCTCCCAGGAGGACCTGCGGGAGATCCTGCGGTGGCTCGACCATGCCCGGCAGGCGTGGGAGGACGGGAGCTTCGAACTCAAGCGCGAGCTTGAGGATGTCCACATGAACGTGGAGACGTACCTACGCCAGGGGGCCGGCCCGGAGATGGGTGGCCGCCTGCATACCGCGCGCTCGCGCAATGACCAGGTCGCTACCGACGGCAAGATGCACTGCCGCGCGAGGCTCATCGACATTCGCGACGCGCTTACTGAACTGCGGCAGGCGCTTCTCGACCGGGCGGAGGGCCACGAGCAGACGGTAATGCCGGGTTACACCCATACCCAGCACGCACAGCCGATCTCCGTTGCGTTCTGGCTCACAGGGCATGCCGCCGGTCTCGCGCGGGATGACCAGCGCCTGGCCAATCTGTACACGCGCGTAAACACCTGTCCGCTCGGGGCTGCCGCGCTGGCGGGCACGTCCTTCCCCACCGACCGCCGCCTGAGCGCGCGCCTGCTGGGTTTCGCTGATGTCCAGCCGCACAGCCTCGACTGCGTGGGCACCCGGGACTGGGCGGCCGAGACCGTGGCCGACCTAGCGATACTCATGTCCGCATTGTCGAAGATCGCCGAGGAGTTCGTGCTGTGGTCCACATACGAGTACCGGATGCTGGAGATCGACGACGCCTATTCATCCGGCTCCAGCATCATGCCGCAGAAGAAGAACCCGTGCATCGCCGAACTCACCCGGGGTAAGGTCGGCGTGGTCTACGGGCGGCTGATGCAGATTCTGACAATGCTCAAGGCCCTGCCCAGCGGCTACAACCGCGACCTGCAGGAGGACAAGCCGCCTTTGTGGGATGCGCTGGATTGCACCGAGCTTTGCCTGCGCGCGGTGACCGAGATGGTGCGCACGGTCACCCTTAACACCGAACGCATGCGGGAGCTTGTGGGCTGTAATTTCGCCACCGCCACCGAGCTTGCCAACTACCTCGTAGCCGGGCGCGGCCTGCCTTTCCGCACCTGCCACGAGATCGTTGGCGGCCTGGTCGGGAGCCTGGTTCGCGAGGGCAGAACGCTGGACGACCACGAACGGGTGCGCGAGCTGCTTGCAGAGCACGGGCAGGACCTGAGCCTGGAGGAGATCGTGGCGGTCGTTGATCCCGTCTCATGTCTCAACCGGCAGGTCAGCCTGGGCAGCACCGGGCCTGAGGCCGTGCTTGAGATGCACGCGCTGCTTGCCGAGGGCATCAAGAACAGTCGTGCCGAACTCGCCGCGTGGCGCAGCGGTCTGGATGAGGCGTACGCAATGACCCGCAAGGTCGCCGAGCACGTCCTGGCTGGCGGGGCGCTGGAGGACCTGCACCTGAGCTGAAGGTTCGCGCGAGTTGCTTCACCCGTTCGCATCACCGGCCGACGATGGGCCGAATCCCTGGGGGATCCCGCTATGGAGTCCCTGGCCGCGAGAATAACGCGCCGCGAGGAAGTGGCGCCACACCATATCGCCCTCGAGCTTGACTGCCCGGCGCTCGCGCACGAGGCGACTCCGGGGCAGTTCGTCCACGTGCGGGTTTCCGGCACCGACGACCCGCTCCTGCGAAGGCCAATCAGCATCATGCTGCGCGACAACTACCGGGGGCGCATCGAAATTCTCGTCCGCGCGGTTGGCAGAGGCACGGCGATCCTGTCCAACCTCGCGCCCGGGAGCGCGCTGGACATCATCGGCCCCCTTGGCCACGGTTTCCCGGTCCCGGAAGAGGCCAGCACGGTTCTTCTGGTGGCTGGGGGGGTGGGCGTCGCCCCCCTGATCTTCCTGGCCGATACGCTGCAGCTTGCCGAACAGCAGCACTATGTGCGCGGGCTGCTGGGCGCGGCTACTGAGGACATGCTGGTGTGCTGGCAGGATTTCGCCGGGCGCTGCGAGGCGTTCCAGGCGGCAACGGAAGACGGGACCGCGGGCACGCGCGGGCTGGTGACGGAACTGGTCCCTGAGCAGTTGCGGCGCGGTGTTGACATCGTCTATACCTGCGGGCCACGGCCCATGATGGCGCGCGTGTCCGAGCTCTGCGCCGAACAGGGCGTTCCCTGCTGGGCATCCCTGGAGCAATTCATGGGCTGCGGGGTCGGCGCCTGTCTTGGCTGTGTGATCCCAACCCGCCTGCAACCCAGACACCGCAGAGTGTGCAAGGACGGGCCGGTCTTCAGCGCCAGCCAGGTTGCCTGGGAGGAGCTGAGCGAGTGATGACCGCCGACCTGACCACCACCGTAGGCAAGATCCAGCTCAAAAACCCGGTCCTTACCGCCTCGGGCACCTTCGGGTACGGCGAAGAGTACGCGGAGTTCTACGACCTGTCGGCACTCGGCGGTGTCATCGTGAAAGGCACCACTCTCGAGCCGCGGGAGGGCAACCCCCCGACGCGCATTGCCGAGACGCCCGCCGGAATGCTCAACGCCATCGGCCTGCAGAACCCAGGAATCGACGCGGTCATCGCCGACAAGCTCCCCACCCTGTCCCGTTTCGACACCGCGGTCATCGTCAATATATCCGGCCGGACCGTTGATGAGTACGTGGAGCTTGCGCGGCGGCTGGATGCGGTGCCTTCGATTGCGGGAATCGAGGTCAACATAAGCTGCCCCAATGTAGAGCACGGCGGCATGCAGTTCGGGATCGACCCCGTGCTGACCCGCGATCTCGTGCAGGCCGTCCGCGGTGCAACGGCTCACCCGCTCATTGTGAAGCTCTCGCCCAACGTCACCGACATCCTGGCCATGGGAGCGGCGGCGGTCGCGGCTGGCGCCGATGCGCTGTCTGCGATCAACACACTGCTGGGCATGACGATCGATGTCGAGCGCCGCCGCCCAGTGCTGGCG
>JAGPGE010000211.1 GCA_018056145.1 Armatimonadota bacterium | reverse complement strand
CTCCACCAGAGCCAGGACCTCCACCGTGCGCGCCAGCACCTCGGGCAGACCGGCTTCGGTGATGCGCGGCACCAGCGCTTCCAGGCTGTACTCGGGCTCCAGTGGCAGCCAGATCATCGCCTGTTCGCGCATGTCTTCCAGGCGGCCGAGAAGCCTCCGGGCGAGGGGCAGCACTTCTGGCCGCGACAGGTGCTTCGACAATTCCTCTGCGTGGAAACAGGCCAATCGGGCTTCACCGCATGCCTGGATGAACTCGCGCAGGGGGCGGTCCTTGTCGAGATCGCCGCCTCGGTTTGGGAGGGACCAGGCATGCAGACCGCCGCCCGCGTCGCGCAGGTGGAGAATCACCCGTCGCGGCTCGGACTCCAGCGCGGCAACGCAGATTTCAGGCGCCATGTCACTCATGGTGGGCAGTCGGGGTGGGTCTGGAGAGATGCCGCCGCTTCTGGCCGGGGCATAGGTTCTGCCACTCTTAGTCTACACCAAAACGAAGCGGCCGCCTACTGTGTCGCAGGCGGCCGCCAAGGGAAATGCGTTGATCGATCAGTACTCTTCGCTGTCCTCGTAGTCGGCGTCGGCGGAGGACCCGTTGGCGCCAAGGAGCGCCCCTTCCAGCAACTGCACTGTGGTCACCAGCATGTCGCGGTCCCAGCAGTCCTGCTTGAGTTCCTCTGCATCCACCTGGCCGTCCAGAAGGCTCTCGCCCAGCGGGCGGATGTACTTCGCCTTGACGATAGTCAGGTGCTCACGGCCGCCTCGGGTGGTGTAGCTTTCCTTGTTGAGGGTGCCAAGCACCAGGAGGCGGGTGCCCTCGCGGATGTTGTCCACCGCCCAGCGGCCAAGCTCCTCCCACACGTCCACAAGGAACAGATCGGACACGGGTTCGCCGGTGGAGCGGTAGAACGGCCGATCCACCTCGAAGCTGAACTCCGCCTTGACCTGGCCGGACGACTTCTGTCTTAGCGTGGCATCCCGCGTCGCGAAACCGGTGAGAGCAACGAGGTTCAGGTCTGCCACAACAGCCACCTCCGCTTCAGTTTGGCCCCAGTGCAACGACTGTGGCGAATGGAGTACTGCAGTGCCTGTCGGCAAAACAGCGGGGCGACGGCCAAGCCAATCGCCCCGGTACGAGGGCAGATTACAGCATAGTCCTTCGGGGAGTCAAGAATGAAACTGCACTCTGATTTGGCTATTGCGAGGCTATGATTCCGTCTTTTTCACGCGTTCATACTATGGACAAACACAGTTTCATCTGTGTTCCCACGGAACTTTTTGTGAAATCGCGGCCCGCAACCTTGGAGCACGCTCAACTGCATTGGCGCGGTTCCGACGCCGGGAGGGCACCCCGGCAGAGGCGTCGAAACCACTCCCGCACTCACGCTCCCGGAGGAGAATCGCGACCATGAACATTGTGCCCAGCATCATTCGCCAGCGGCTTTCCGAAAACCTGCCCGTGGTGCTGTTCGCGCCGACCCCGGCGGTCGAACCCCGGTTCGTCGAGATGGCGGCGATGGCCGGCTACCACGGGATTTGGATCGACGAGGAGCACCAAAACTACACAGACACCGTGATCGCCAATCTCTGCCTTGCGTGTCGTGCCGGGGGCATTGACCCCATGGTCCGTTTGCGGAAATGCTACGCTGAGAGCCACTGTCGCGGCCTGGAAATGGGTGCGACATCGCTCATGCTTCCTCACTGCAACACCCCGGAGGAGGCCGCCGCCTTCGTGCGAGAGGTGAAGTTCCCGCCCGAAGGCAATCGAAGCGCGGATGGCGTCGAGCCGCCGGCACGCTTCGGCTGGATGCCCCTAAAGGACTACGCCGAGCAGGTGAACCGCGACATTGTCCTGAGCATCCAGATCGAGGAACCCGAAGCAGTGGACAATGTGGACGCTCTCGCGGCAGTGCCCGGCGTGGACCTGCTCTTCGTGGGCCCAGGCGACCTCGGCCTGCGCTACGATGAATGGAGTGCTGACAGGCCCCTCACCGAGGCCGCGGTCGAGAAGACCGCCCGCGCGGCCGAGAAGCATGGCAAGTGGTGGGGCATTCCGGTCGCTGACGCAGACGGGGCCCGCAAGCGCATGGACCGGGGCGCCACGTTCTTCGTCTGTGGATCCATGTGGGGCTTCGCGTACCAGGGCTTCACCCGGTTCCGCGAGAGCTTTGCAGACCTGCTGGACCTTGGCTAGCGGGTCAGTTCAGCTTCCCGATCCACTCCACCATGCCGGCGCGGATTACATCCAGATCTCCCGATGGGTCCACCGCATCCAGCCACTCGCGCGCCTGCCGGGCAAGGTCCGCCTTGTCCGCGGGGGCATTCTGGATAGCCAGTTCCAGCGTGGTGGCGTAGCGAACGTCATCCACACCTTCCCGGAAACCCTCCCACTGTACGGTTCCGATGACGCCGCTCACCGTGGGGTACGTGAAGTTGTGGTCCCGGTAGTGGGGGCTGTCGAAATCGTTCCAGACATGGCCGAACCCATGCTGGTAGGCGTAGTCCATGGCCCCGTCGAAGCCGGCCTTCCACAAGGCAAGGCCGAAGTTGCGCCGGTACGTCTCCGGCTCCTCATTGCCCACCTGCGGATAGGCGTAGGTGAACACTAGCGAGCCAACGCTGTGCCATTTGTCACGCTCTTCGATGTCCGGCTTCCCCGCGAGAACCGCGCAGTTGAGCAGAGCGCCCATGGCTTCGAACGTCTTCTTGTACCCCGCCACGAAAGTCTTGCCGCCGGCCTCCTGCACCGTCTTCCAGGCGGCGCGCTGAGAGGCGAGACGGTCCCCGGTTGCTTCATCGATGCCGTAGAAGTAGATGTCGCCGTAGCCGAATCGCCGGCACTGGTCAAGCCACTTCCGCACGTCCCCGGCAAGTGCAGCCAGCCTGGCCGGATCCGCGGAATTGCCCGTGCCGAGGCCGAGGTTGAAGAAATGCTCGGTGGGTAGACCGGCCTCCTCCCGGAGTTCCAGCACCCGCGGCAGCAGGTCTTCATCCCACCCCTGGTAGTTCGTCGGGTAAAGCACCCCGTGGTCGCGCATGTCCTTGATCTCGGCCAGGTATTGCTCTTCTGACTTGAGTTCGGAACCAATGGTAGGCTCGCCGTCCGGAGACAGTCGCCCCCGGTAGTAGATGGAGTAGATGAGCCGCGATGGCGCAAGCTCGAAGGGGTGAACGGTGACGCTGAGCGGGATCGCCTGCTCGCCATCGCCGCTCTTGACGCTGACCTGCCCAGTGTAGACCCCCGCCGCCGCGTCTGCCGGGATCTGGATGCGCAGCCAGAACTGCTGCAGGTCGTCGGCGTCGAGGTTTACGGGCTGGAGGGTGTCGGCGTCCACCGGTCGGACTCTATCAAGCTCGGGGTTGGCGCTGTCGCTGCACAGCAGGTACTCTTCAGTCCCATCTTCATTGGTGCTGCGCAGGGAGTTCGTCTCCGCTTCGCGGTCCACGCGCACCAGGTCGCTGTCCTTCAGCAGCAGTTCGGGCGCCAGGGTCTTGTTCTTCAGGTCCGCGATGCCCCACCCGGCCTGGTACCAGACCTTCACTGCGTAGATGTCCACATTCGCCGCTGGAATTGCCCCTCCCGGCCCGGTGAGGTCGGACACCGCGAGCGTAAGCCCCTCCACCGGCTTGATGGCCTGGACCGCGATCGACAAGGACTCAAACTCCCCCGGGCAGCCCGAGCACGACAAGTCCGTCGCCGGCCGCGCGGGGGTGGGGAAGACCTGAGCGACCAGGCGCTCATTGGTGATGGGGCGCGGGGCATAGAGCAGGTACGGCTGATTCGCCTCGAGCCCTCGGATCATAGCCGCGACAGTCTCCGGGCCGTGGCGCAGCACCCGGATCGCCGCCTCAATGCTGTCCAACTCTTCGCGGGAGCAGTAACCACGTGCCGCCACATCGTCGATGAGCTTCCCGCCGCGGGCCACTTCGTCGCGGATCGCCTGCACTTTCGGCGCCATCTCTTCCGGCACCGCAGGGAGCGAGTCTACCGCCTTCGCGGCCTCGGCAAGGCGCCCCCGCCAGTTGACAATCAAGGCTGAGAAACGCTCTTTCGCCTGTTCCCAGCGCTGCGCGACTTGCCGGTCGTAGTCCGCCTCTGAGGGCACTTCGCCCTCGATGCGCACATCATCCACGTAGACGACGGCACGCTCACCCTCGCCTCCGAGAATGAAGAGGGACCAGCGGTCGAGATACGCACCCACATCCTCGCCACTGGTTGTGGCCGTATGCCTGGCAATCACAGCGGTTTTCCCAGAGATGCCCTTCTCAACGAGGTCGATCTCCACAAGCTGCCAGCCGTCGGTCGGCTTGTCCCAACTCTGGTCCGGGCCGCAGCCGGAGTGGTGCGTGGGAGGGTAGTTCATGTTTGTGCCGAAGCCCACGCGCGCGGTGGTTCCCGGCGCTACCAGGACGCGTGCCGTGAGCTTCAGATTCCCGGCCGCCGGTACGCGCACGGGTACGCCGAAGTAGTGGTACGACCCGCCCTCCAGGCTCACATCCAGCTTCAGCGATCGCGTGCCGTCGAAGGCCATTTCGTCGGTGGGACCACTGAAGTTCACGGTGGAAGGGCCGTTCTTCGCCCACAGTCCCAGGGTTGGCGCGTCGCCCTCGAAGCTCTCGTGGTAGCTGTAGGGCTGCAGGGCGAGGGGTTCCTGCGCGAGGGACACGCAGCAAATCAGGGCGCAAATCAGCACTGAATGGATGCGGGAGGCCATCGTCTCACCTCGGGGTCTTGTGTTGCTTTCGAGCTTGGCGTATCCTTCGCCGTCGTGCCCGTCGGACCTCCAACACTGTATGTGTGAAAGTGATCCAACCACTATGCGAATCCTGATCGTCGGCGCCTCCGGGCGTGTCGGGAGCCTGCTCGTACCCATGTGGGATGGGGAACACGAGGTCGTCCCCGCTGATGTCCGGCCCATGGATCACCCGGGATTCGTGGCCCTGGACGTCTGCGAACTTGACGCTGTGCGCGCGGCTGTGGCCGGTGTGGACTGCGTGGTCCACCTGTCCATCGCGCGCTCCGAAGACCTGGGACACGGAACCGCGGAGTATGCCAACGGGTCCTTCGATGTGCACGTCAAAGGCGTCTACAACGTGCTTCGCGCGGCGCACGAGGCAGGTGGCAAGCGGGTGCTGTACGCCAGCAGCGTGTCTTGCGTGAGTCACTATCCGCCGCACGAACTGGTGACCTCGGACCACCGGCCCGACGGCGGCGGGGTGTACGGGATCACCAAGGGGTTCGGCGAGGAGCTTTGCCGCATTTTCCACCGCGACAGCAGGCTGCCGGTGGTTGTCCTGCGGCTGGGGCATGTGTATATCGAGGCCCATGGGGGAAAGCGCGGACCAGTTGCCGACCATGTCCTCGTACACGGCTCGGACGTCGCTGGGGCCTTCGATACGGTGCTTAAGTCGCCGTTCCCGCCCTACGCGGTGATTCACGTTGTCGGCGACGCGGTCCCGCGCCGTTGGGACCTGGAGACCGGCGCGCGTCTGTATGGCTGGCGCCCGAAGGTCAGGTTCCTGCCGGGAGGCACGCCAGACCCGGACACGCTGCCGGGGTGAGAGCAGACTCGCGTGGCTCAGCCTTCCGGGCCCAGGAAGTCCAGCATCTCCGCCCAGTCCACCTCGAGAATGGGCGAGTCATGGTGGCCGCCGGCGATCTCGTGATACCGAACCTTGCGGCCGAGCCCCTTCAGTCGCTTAGCCAGTTCCCGGGTGGCGTCAACGGGAATGACCGTGTCCGCTGATCCATGCACGAGATGCACCGGGATCGTCAGGCCTCCGGCATTGGCAAGCGCAGAGCGCCCCGCGAGCTCCTCAGCCAGGTTCCTCTCGCCGGCGGTGTAGTGGATGCGGATCGCGTCGGCAATGTTCTGCAGCGTGCCATTCTCGGACGCTCTCGCGAAAGCGTAATAAGCTTCGATATCACATGCCGGGCACCGCGCCGCGACGCCATCCAGCAATGCCGCTCTGCGCGATGCGAACACCATCGCCGACGAGCCGCCCATGGATCCACCCATGAGGTGCACCGGCACTCCCGGGTGCTCCCTGCGCAGGATGCCGATCAGTTCCGCCATCCCCGCTTCCGCGAGTGGTCCCATCCACGAATTCCCGCCGTAGAAGGGGCAGACGTAGGCCCAGGAGCGCAGGAGAAGCTCCCGGCGGAGCTTGCCAAAGGCGTCTTCGTAGATGCCGGTGGTCATGCCCTGGTACTGGTCGCTGTAGTGGCCGTGGAGGTAGATCAGCACCGCGCGCACCGGCGTGGGTGGCGTCTGCACAAGGTACGGCCAGCGCGATCCATCCGGCGGGCAGGTGAAGGTCCGGCGTTCGGCGTTGGGCAGGGGCGAAGACATGGCGCGCCCTCCGTTTCCCGTGTTCACGCGACCTCGCGTGGTTCGACCGCGGCCAGGCATCCTCCTCCGTAGGGGAGGGCGCTGTCGGAGCCGAGGGGAATAGGCACCAGTTTACATCCCGTATCCGAGGGCTGATATGCCGCTCCGCCACGGTTTCACATCCAGGCAGCGTCTCATACTCGCCGCTGCCTTCGCGACGGCTGCCACGCTCTGGCTGGTAATTGTGTACCGCCATTCGGCTCCCTTGATCTGGGCGGATTCCTGCGGTTACGTCTCGGCGGCCCGGACCATCCATAACGAGGGCGTCTTCGGATACAGGCTGGTGCAGCTCAACCCGGACACGCTGGCCGATCCCCCCGAGATTGTGCGCGGTGGCTGGTGGCCGCCACTGTACTCCTTCGTGATCTCCCTGGTGGCGGGCGATGGCATCAACACGGTGGAGGGTGTAGAAGGCGCCCTTTTCGGCCTCAATCTCGCAGGGCAACTGGCGTCTCTCGCACTGCTGGGATGGCTGATCGCTTCGGCCACCGGCAGCATTTCCGCCGGCCTGGTGGCGGTGGGCCTGTATGCCCTCAGCGGACCCAGCATGTGGGAGTCGCCGCGCGTGGTCTCCGAGCACTTGTTCATGCCCCTGCTGCTGGGCGCGCTGCTGGCGCAGCATGGGGCCGTCCGCTCCGGGCGCTTGTGGCTTTCGCTGCTTGCGGGAGTGCTGTGGGGGCTTGCGGCGCTCACGCGCCACAATGCACTGGTGCTGCTCGCCTGCGCATGTCTCGCGGCGCTCATCGTCCTGTGGAGAGGCGGCTTCCGTAGGGTACTGATGGGCGCACTGGTCCCGGGGCTTTTGGGCCTGCTGATATGGGGCGCCTGGGCGGTACGGAATCTGATGGTGACCGGCGAAGTCATTGGCGGCTACTATGCGCCGGGGACGTTTGACCCTGTCCTGGAGACCGTGAAGACACTCAGAGGCTACTTGGAGGGCTTCGCCACGGTTCCCTGGTCAGCTTCGCCGTGGCCCTCATTACGGATCGCTCTCAGCCTGTCGACGGCTCTCCTCGTGATAGTCGTCTGGCTGTTGTCGATCCGTTGGACAACCAGGGACCGCACCGTCCCGAAAGCCCAGCGGTGGCTAGTAGCGTCGGGTGCGCTCATCACCGCGGTCTCGCTGGCCATGCTGATCTCCACCAATATGAAGTTCCACATCAACGTTCCACTGGGGCGGTTCATGCTGCCGCCACTGGTCGGTACGCTTTGTGTGTTCCTACCTGCCGCGGTGCGTGCAAACTCCAGCCGGGCCGCGCTTTTCGTGCTCTCGACATGCCTGGTTCTGGGCGGGCTGGAGTCCGGCGCCTCGCGCCTCATGCAGCCAAGCGGCCGGGCGCTCACGAAGGCTTGCCGGCCGGACGTGTCAGCACCGCTGCTCGGAGGGGCGCTCCGGGATCGCCCGGTGCTCCTGGCGTCAGGACCTGACCTTGCTCCCGCGTCCGTCATTCTCGCAGTCTCCCTCTACCTTCCGGAGGTGAAGACGCTCTACTGGATTGACTCCCCTCCGTACACCGGAGTGACAGTGGACTCCGGACACGTGCGTCGGTTGGCAACGCGCACGGGTATGCGCCACGTGCTTCAGGGCCCTGCACTTCCCGCCGTCTTCGAGCGTTACTGGCCGGGAACCCATCGCGTGCCAATGGTCCCGGTGCGCCTGCAGGATGCCCTTCGCGAACGCGCCCGCGCGAAATTCGCCGACGCCGATGAGCTACAGCGGGACAGGACCCGTCCGCTTGTCATCAGCACGAGGGTGACCGCTGCGGGCGGCGCCTGGCGACTCCTCGAGCTGGAACCCGCGGAGCCGCCTCGCTGATTCGCGGCAGGTCCCCGGCTCCCGCAGGCCGAAATCCCAGGGCATTCGTCTGTCTCGCCCGCTGCCGTCAGACCCGCGGCACGTTGCTTTCGGAGGACTCGATATGGAGTACGCTGGCCGCTACCCGATGTTCGACTTCTCACGCATCACCACGTGCCCGCTAGCGGAGCGCAACAACACGCTTACTCTCGATCGCCTGAAGCACCCGGAGTCCGCCGCCGGCGCCGCTGACCGCTTCCCGCATGATGATCTGCGCCGAGTGGTCGAACACATGCTCTCCGCGCGCGAGCGCGATCTGCCGGTGATCTTCTTCACCGGCGCGCACCAGCTCAAACTCGGGTTTTCGCCCCTCGTCATTGACCTCATGAAGCGCGGAGTCATTACCCTCCTGGCCTGCAATGGCGCGGTGACCATCCACGACTTCGAACTAGCGCTCATCGGCGAGACCAGCGAGAACGTGCCCAGTGCCCTGCCTGAGGGCAGCTTCGGGATGGCCCACGAGACGGGCGTGAATATGAACGCGGCCCTGATCGCGGGCAATGAGGAGCGGATCGGGTACGGTGAGGCCCTCGGACGACTCATCGCCACCGGTGAACCCCTGGGGCTGGACTGCCCCCACCGGGACATCAGCCTGCTGGGCAGCGCGTGGGAGCTTGGC
>JAGPGE010000210.1 GCA_018056145.1 Armatimonadota bacterium | reverse complement strand
TATTGCCCTCTGCATCCCACTGCTTCTCATACTGAAGTGAGAAAGTCGACGTGGGCGTGTTGGCCGGCTTGTTCGCGACCAGCTCCACGAAGTCGCCGGAAGCGTACGCGAACTGGATGGCTCCGCCACGGTTCGCCTTCCCGCCCGTGAGCTTCATCTGCAGCCACTGGTCAACGCGGTCGTCAACTGTCGCCGTCTCGGGATACTCGCAGTACCGATAGGAGAGCCCCAGGGCTACATCGCTGAACACCTTGCTCTCCAGACTGGCATCATATATGTCCGCGAGGCGAATGCGCTGCTTTTTCGGGTCCGTGGGATCTATCACGTTCTGCGACAGTCTCAGACCCAGCCGCGCATCGCCCAGAGGCAGACCCACGCCGTATTCGCGACGGGGATCGGGCCGCCCCTTTGCGTCCTCGTAAGCCATGGTATACTGGACCTCTCCCGCGTCGCCGTGAACCATGTCTACCTGGATGGTGGGTTCGCCGAGATCGGTCAGCTTCGTCTCGTCGTATTCCTGGTAGCGGACGCTGGTCTCCACATTGCGCTTGCGGTCTCCGAAGCCCACCTCCACCACTTTCATTAGGTCGCCATCGGCGTTGTGATCGTCCGTGGACGTTAGCGCTGCGCGCAGACGCAGATCAGAGGGCTTCTCGTTCTTGTGCTGAAGCACCAGGGTCCTCTGGATCAGCGGGCTCTTGTCAAGCTGCTCTTTCTCCAGGTAACGCCAGTTCAGCGCAAGCCGCTTTGACAGGCTGTAGCCCATGTCCACGCGGCGCTCGTTGGTCTCTTTGAGCGGGCCGAGGTCCACGATGCGGTAGTCCCCGGTGATCTGTAGGGCCTCTGTCGGCTTGGCCTCGACCGCGAAGTGCGTCGTCCGGTGTTCGATGTCACCCGGCAGGTCCTTGGCCTCCCAGTCTGCCTGGATCGACGCGGTCTGGGCGATCGGGACCTTCGGGCTCGTGACGTTAAGAACCCGAGTCTGCTTCTCCTGTCCGCTAGGAGAGACCTCGGTCACGGCCTGGCGCCTCACGGTTACCTGCCCCGGCTTGGTTGGGATTGCGAACTGCGTCACCAGGCTGTTCTGCTCGCTGCCGTCAGCACGGTTCAGCGCCGCATACTGGTACTGGGTCTGCACCTTGCGGTCGATGACCATGATCGGCGCCGCGGCGCTTGCCAGGAAGCGCATCGACTTGCCGTCCGGGCCACGCTCGGTGATGCGCTGCAGGTCCGGGGTGATCGGCGTACCGAACACAGTCAAAGGCATCAGGAGGTGCGCAGTCCGGATCTCCTTGAAGGGCTGGCCCGGCTTGGGCTGCAGGCCCTGGATATCATACGTGAAGCTGGAACCCTTTACGAAGTGAGAAAGCGGCAGGTTCAGCTTCGCAATCCGTTCCTTGCTCACCAGCGCCGTGTCCGCCTGAACGCCCTTGGACGTGTAGCTCACTCCGGCGTCCGTCCCGAAGAACCGGAACGGGAGACTGAAAGCCATGTTGGTAGTCTTGTTGTCCTTACCCTTGTCGTACTTCATGGTCCGGGTCCACGACCCCGAGACGTCGTAGCCTCCGAGCTTGGTCGTGAAACTCGCGGCGCGGTCCTCAGCCAGCAGCTTCTCATTCTGCTGGACGGTGCTCGCATCGTATTTCATCGCGAGAACCGTGCCGTCGAACCGGAACGGGACCTGGTACGACTGCTTCTTCGTCTCCGTGACCGCCATGTTCTGGCGCTTCGCCTCGTTGGAGACCGAGAAGACAGCCGCGCCGCTGTTGAACTGCCTCGTCAGGCTGATGTTCCGGCTCTGAGAGTGAAGTCCGGTCTCCTGGTTCGCGTGTGCCTGAGCGTAACCGGCAGTCAGCTTGGTCTGCGCCCACAGACCTGTGTCCAGTTGGAAGCTCTCCGTCCGGAGTTCATCAGGCCGCTGGTCGGGCTTCTCAACCGAGGTGAGACCCCGCCGGTACTGCAGGTTCGCCTGGCCCCCGAGGATCGACAGGCCCTGCTTGATGCCCATCTCCTCGGTAGTCCTGGTCTGGGTGTTCTTCAAAGGTGCATACGGGTCGTCGGCGGAAGCTGTCAGCGTTTCGACGACGGTCCGCTTATAGTCCAGCGCGCCAGTACTCATGCCACTCCCGTAGCCCTGCTGGAGAGACATGGTGGTTGTCTCGCTGCCACCCAGGCTGATTCCGGCGAGGTCAATCGTCTCGACGCGCTCGCGGTTGAACCCCATCATGAGGCCGTCGAGCGCCGAAAACGAGACGCCTTCCTGGGTCACCCCGCGGATACCCATCCCAAGGGGCCTACCCTTGACGTCCACCCGGTCCTCATCGAACTTCCTCGTGACGGTCAGGCCCTCTGCCGCGCCCCACTCAAGATCAAACTGGTAGAGATCCAGTTGGTTCTTGCCGCGCACCCAGTCGTGGCTCTGGTCGTACAGAATGCTCTCCAGTGGGTTGTTCAGGGGCTGCAGGCTCTCAAATTCCGCCTGTCCGGACGGCTGCAGGCTCTCCTGCTGGAAGCTCTCGGTCTCCGCGACCGGGGGGACCGTGGGGGTAGGCCGGATGCTCTCCACGTTGATGCGCAGACCAGCATGCTGTGCGGTCGCACACACAGTCACGATCGCCAGCATGAAGATCAGCAGCAGTTTCACACCGGTTTTGATGGGTTCTGCCATGGTTATCAGGCCAAGCCGACTATGTTTTGTAGTAGACGCAGGCAGACTCCTCCGCCCTGTAGAACTATAGACACCGCCCGCCCCATCATTGTTTCATGGTTCGGCGCAAAACTGTGCTAGATCCCCCGGCGGCCGGAAGGCGCCTACACCGCGAGTTTGTACCCCAGGCCCTTTACCGTGAGAATAACCCGCGGCGTCCGGGGGTCTGGCTCGATCTTCTGTCGCAAGTTCGAAATATGCACCTGAACCGCATGGGCGTCCCTGTCCTGGGGCCAGAGCGCTTCCAGGAGGCGCTCCTTGGAGAACACCCAGCCCGGATGCTCGGCAAAGAACATGAGCAGTCGTAGCTCGGTTGCACTCAACTCGACCAGACGTCCGTCAATCTTCACTAGGGCGCGGTCATGGTCGATCTCCAGCGGTCCCACCCGCATTACCCCCTGGCTCGGGACAGATCCCCGGCGCAGAGCTGCACGTACGCGGGCTCGCAGTTCGTTCAGATGGAACGGTTTGCGCACGTAGTCGTCGGCGCCCAGCTCCAGCGCCGTCTCCGCCGTTCGCGCGTCGTCACGCCCAGTGATGACGATGACGCGGGGGCCCTGAAGCCCGACGATCTCCTTGCATACCGACATGCCGTCGATGTCGGGCAGGCCCAGGTCAAGCAGCACAAGAGACGGCGGCTGCTCGCGAACGCTGAGCAGGGCCTGTGCTCCCGTCACCGCCGTCCTGACCTGCTCGCATACACCCTTGACCATTTGGGCAAGGGTGTTCGCCAGATCGACATCGTCTTCGACGATGAGCACGTCCCAGTCCCCACGTTTTTCTGCCATTCTGGATCGGCCCCCGGACGTGCGGCTATGACCCGTCAGCGAAACCACGGACCCAATCGCCTCCCGCGGACCAAACTCGCGCTGCCAGCCCGGCGCCCCGGAAAGTTGCAGCCAAATTGAACCTATCTGGAAGCGGGATGAACCTCCGTCACCTATACTAGTCGTCGGTCATCGGGAGCGCCGGCGTTCTCGCCGTTCGCTGCACCGAACCGGCATCGGTGCACTATGGCCAATCGGGGGGCGAGCCCACAACTCGATGCTACCATACTCACCGAGGTAGTTCAAGGCCGCGCCCCGGCACGGAACACATTCCGGGGCTCGCGAACAGAAGCTCCGGCCCTCCCGACCTTCCACCTAACGCTCCTTGGGCCCTACTGCTCCCAATTCCACTGCTCGCATTCCTTGTCCGCTCTTCGCCGACCCGTCATCTTCCTGACGGCAATCGCGACGGCTCCGCATTTGGCTGCTCTCTCCCGCGAGGTCCGCCTGCGGTGGCGGTCGCCTGTTTCGTATCGGCGCTGGAAAGCAGTCAAGGGAGCGGCGCGCTCCTCGATGTCATCGATGTACTGCGCCGTTCCCCAGCAGATCGCGCTCTCGAACCCTTGGCTGCAGCCCTCGCCGGCATGGGCAGTGACCTCTCCGCTCTGCTCACTCACCTCGAAGCACACATTCGGGTTCTCGTGGATCACGTCCAGCTTCTTGCCCCCGAGAGCACAGTGGAGCAGTATCTCACCCTTCACGTACGTGTAGTTCAGCGGAACGATGCAGGACTCTCGATCCGCCCAGAGCGCCAGGTGTCCCAGCGTGAGAGGGGTGAGAATCTCCTCCATCTGGTCAAGTGCGTTGCATCCGGATGGGTCTGACCGCGAGAAGTGGGCGGGGCATGCCATCCTGGCAAGATCCCCTCATGGACCACGCGCAGCAATGCCGCAGGCCGTTGTCGTAGCCTCACAGCCCGCGATCTCCCCGGAACCCATGCCCCGGTTGCACGGGCCTACACAGCGACACCTTTCGCTTGCGCGTCCGCATAAGCCGCCGCGATCACCTTGTGGGTGTGCAGGGCCGTCTCAGCGCTGCTGACCAATTCCTGCTGCCCTCTCACCGCCGCCAGGAAGTTGGCGAACTCGCCCTCAAAGCGATCGCCGGGCTGCACCTCGTGGTCCAGCCATTCCCCTGACCCCTTGGGCTGGAAGCGAACCGGGCCCGCGAAGTAGTTGTCAATGCGCATGACGCCCTTCTCGCCGATGATCTTGAACTCCGTGTGGTCACCGGGCAGGGAGTAGCCCACGAGGATCTCCCCGAAGCACCCGTTCTCTCCCTCGAAAATCACCACGGCGACGTCATCGGTCTCCATGTCCTGGAGGAGCGTCCCTGCGCGGCAGGACACGTTTGCGATCTTTCCCAGGAGGAACTGGTAGATGTCGGCCGCGTGCGAGCCGTTGTCCATCAGCGCGCCGCCGCCGGCCTGTGCCTTGCTGGCCCGGTGATTTCCCGAGAACTCAACCCACCCAGCGAAAGCGCAGCGGAAGAACAGGGGCTTGCCGAGAACGCCTGAGTCCAGCAGTTGCTTGACCTTGAGAATCGGCGGGTGCCAGCGGTGGCAGTAGGCGATCATCAGCTTCGCGTCCAGATCTCGCGCGGCCTGGGCCATCGCCTCGGCATCCTCGGTGGTCGCCGCGATGGGTTTCTCACACATCACGTGGACTCCGCGCTGCATGGCCTCGACCGCCATCTCCCGGTGCAGGAAGGGCGGCGTGCAGATGCTGACCACATCGAGGTTTTCCTCATCCAGCATCTTCTTCCAGTCGGTATACCCTTTGAAGCCGTACTTGTGGGAGACGCTCTTTGCGAGTTCCTCGCTGATGTCGGCGCCGGCCACAAGCTGGACGCCTTCGGCCTTGCGGTAGTTGGAGATATGCTGCCCGGAGATGCCCCCGAGTCCGATCACGCCTGCCCTGAGTGTCTCTGACACAGGCACTTCACCTTCCCACTGCTGGTAGTGTGCGGCCGTCGTTTGGCCGTTCGCATCGTCAACGCCTGTTCGCCGCCGCCCGTCTTGTTACCTTTCACGGCGCCGGCGGCTTGCCCCACGGTCACTTCACGTTCTGCTGTTGCCATTCATAGATGGAGGGCACCGCGGGCACAGGCCGCGCCGCATCCTGCAGCTCCAGCGCATCATTCCCCTCAGCAACCAGCGGCTTGCCCAATCCTGCCGCGAACGCCCCGCTCCCGCCATACACACGGTTGCCGACAATCTCCACTCCGGCGCAGTCCGGAGTGGCAAGCATCACCATCGGCGAAACGCTGTCCTTCAGCACGAAAACATTGCCCTTGATGATATGGTCGAAGCTGGCGGTCTTCATGAACACGCCGCGACCGGAGGTCACTGTGAAGCGGTTGTACAGGATCAGCCAGTTCTCGTTCATCCCGCCCATCCACAGGCCATCTTTCGGCGATGTCACGTCGCAGTTGTAGACCACATTGCGCGGGCCATTGGGACCATGGGCTGTATCTTCCGGCGGCGATGCCCACATCCCGAAACCGTAGCCCCCATTGCCGTAAGTGGACTCGATGATGCAGTTCTCGAACAGGTTCTCGTTAGTCCAGCCGGAGTGCCACTGCCCATCGCTCTCGTGGAACACGCTGTTTCGGATGACGCACCCGCTGGCGGCCCATTGGTACAAGGGCGCGTGGCGGAACTTGAAGGTCTCACAGTCCTCCATCAGGCAGTCGAAGCAGTTCTCCCAGCCCGTGTAAGCCGTCCCACCGCCGCCTTTGTACCAGGCATCATCGAAGACGCAGTCCCGTATTTCGCAGAACTTCGCATTCCCACCGTAGACCGGATTGCGCCCGCACTTCCTGACCGTGACCCCTCGGGCCCAGCAGTTCCAGGCCCAGTTAAACTGGGCCGTGGTGATCCACAGGTCCTCGGTCTGCTCGATGCTGAGGTCTTCCAGTCCGCAGTTCTCTGTCGCGACGAGTTTCTGAACATACGAGCCGTCGATCACCGGGAACTCGATCCGTAACGGTTGGGCCAGCGACACCTTGTTCCCGTCTACACCCGTGATCTCCACCATGTAGCGCCGGTAAGTCCCCCACAAGCACTTGTTCTTCGTAAGCTCCTTCCAGCGCTCCGTTGCCGGGCCATCGATCAAGATGCGATCTCCCGCCTTCAGGTCGCCGGCATCCTGGAGCTCAACCTGCATCGCGCCGCGCTTGCCGTCCTGTGCGAGGAGCCGCTTCGGCCCGACCAGCCCTTGGCCCGAGAACGTGATGGCCGCCTGCGACCAGGGAACCAGGTTCTTCTCTGTGTACGCCGAATCAACTTCAATGGTGATCTGGCCCGTCCTCTCCGAACCGTCCTGGTACTCCGCGACGCCTCTGAGTATGTGCTTGCCGTCGGGTACCTTGCCGACCACCTGGCTCCCCCAGGCCGTCATTGCGAATGTGTTGCCCGAGTGGGTGCTGCGTTCCCACTCCTTGATCACCACGTCGTCCACCATAAGCCGCATTTTCATCAGACCAGCTGGCACGGCGTGCATCTCAAGCTGCGTGCTCTTGCCCACCTTCGCGCCATCCAGAGGAGCATAGATGCCCACACCGTTTTCGGGAAGGGCATACCGGAAGATGATGCGGGTCTTGTCCGCTCCCTGTCCCCGGATGACCACGCCGGCGTGGCGGATGGTCACCGGTCGGTCCATGTAGTAGGTACCCTCGCCCAACTCCACCGCGCCGCCGCCGGCGTCGCCGCAGGCCACGCATGCCCTGTCCAGGGCTGCCGCGTCATCCGCATCGTCGTTGGCCACGCCACCGTAGTCGGCAATGGTCGCGAACACCGGGACTTGCGGGATGCCCCCCTGCACGCCGCACTTCGTCCAGTTCGGGTAAACGATGCCGTCAGGCCCGACGACATCGGCGGCCGTGAGGCGCCCAATCTCTCCCGGGCGGATCTTGTACTGGGGTTCCCAAGGCGGCTTCAGCGCATCCGCTCCGAGGGACACGAAATGCAGATCATCGATATAAGCCTCCACGATGGCATGGCTGTAGCTGTGCACCCACACTTCCAGGAACGCGGCTTCGTCGCCTACGTAGATCGGCAAGTCGAAATCCACCCACTGCTTCCCCGAGCCCCCGAGCCCTTGCTGGAACGAGTCCCCCGGCGTAACCAGTGCGCCGTCCTTGCCCTGGACGCGCACATACATCCCCAGGCCCGACCCGGAGACCGGGAAGAGCTTCCCGCGCAGTTCGTAGACCCCCGCTCCCGGAATGGCCACTCTCGTCGCAACCGCGTGGGAACCGTTCTTGTCGTGAGAGTCCACCACTTTGAGTGAATACTTCCCGCTAGCGGCCTGCTCGTCCGAGACGACCGTCTTGACTCCCTCGAACTCCTGTATCTGCCAGCCCTCCACTCCGGCTTCGAAGTCGCCATTGGGAATGGGGATCACCTGCGGCGCGGACGACGCCATGGTAGCGAGCAACGCTAGCGTCAGACTCAGAGAAATTCCCATGGATTGCATCGGAGACCATCCCTTGGGGCGTCATGATAGCGGCTGATCGGGACGCGCGTCTGCGGGCCAGTCGGCGAGGATGCCGGCCATGGCGACGAGCATACGTCTGAGCGCCCTCTCCGCCGGTCTTGCCAGACCAACGTTCCACACCGGAGGCCACGCACCTGCCAGACCTCGGGACTCCAGACGCCAGACATAGCAACGGCTCCCGCGGGAGGAACGGGAGCCGGTAGAAAGGCGGGTGTCAGCCGGGAACAGTATCATGGCGTGATTATGGCTTCATCGCTTCGCGCCGCTGACGCCCGCTCTTAGCCAAAAGATACCCCCAGGCCAGCCAACACAAACGCGATGTGCATTTCGGGGAAGGGAAAGGGGCGCGCGAGCCCTGTGGGGGGTGACAGGGCCCGCGCTCACATGGAACGAAGTCGCCGGGCGCTTGTCTTTGCGGGGCAACGCGGGTACCAGCGTGTCCCCGGCGACCTCATGCGTTCCATTGTGTAAAAGTACTATAGCACAATCTCAAGCTAAACTCAAGAGCCAAATGGCGAAAGATCCGCGGCAGTTGCGCCTGGGCAGCAGGTGATCGCGGCGCTGATGCGTGTCGCTTTTCTGGAGCGCCCGACGGAGCTTGACGAAGGTGGTGCGTCGCGTCTATCCTTGCCTAAGTTCGGCTGGCCCGGACGCGTCTGAACCCGGCTGGCAACCTGGAGCGAAGCAATTGGCACCGAGCCCGCGACGCATATTCATCCTGGGGTCCACCGGCTCCATCGGCCGACAGACGCTGGACGTGGTGTCACGCCATCCCGGCGCCTTCGATGTCGTCGGCTTGGTTGCCGGAACGAGTGTGGCCGCGCTCCTTGA
>JAGPGE010000209.1 GCA_018056145.1 Armatimonadota bacterium | reverse complement strand
TCCCCGAAGGCGCAACAACCACTGCACCCTTTTTCAGCGGCTACATGATCGCGATAACGACAAGCAACTCGATCAGTGTGAAACCACGACGTGTCATGACGGACGCCTCCGTTTGGGGATTGCGACGGCTCGGACATACGCGCATTATGACCGTCTGAGCCGAGAAGTCAAGGCGTCCCGAAGCTCCTTAACAAGAGCCCCGCACCAGCTATCCGCGCCCCCTCACCCACTCCACCAGGTTGCGCAGGAACGCCTCGCAATCTTCGACCCGCAGCGTGCCGGCCGGGCTGACCTCGCCAGTGATGTAGCGATCCACCGATGCCTGCACCACCACGACCTCACCCTTGCCCGCTTTCGCGTGGATGATCGCCGGCGCGCCGCCCGCGTCCACCGCCAGCACCTGCCATCCGGCGCCCGCGCCCGTGAGCCGGTCGTACTCAACCGCCCCCGAAAGCGACTCCACCCGATTGGGCCGCGTGAACAGCGGATGGTCGGGCAACGTGATCCGGCCCAGGCTCGAGGCGTCCTCGTGTACCTGGATGTCGAAGGGCAGATAGCCCGTCTCGTAATCGGAATCCTGAAGCTGCAGGATGGCCACGCGCCCGCCGGAGAGGACAAAGTCCGCGAGCGCATACGGGTTCTGCTTCAGGCCCGCGAAGCCCTTAAAGTGAGCCTCCGCGCCGATAATCAGGCCGCCGAACTCGGCCAACGTGGCGTCGTCCAGCTTCTCAACGACGGGCAGGTCGATGCCCAGCTTCCCCAGGGCAAGTCCCAGCGGATCGGGAGGCACGCCGATATACCCCGCGCCCTGCCCGATCTCCACCGCAACGGCATTGCGCACAGGGATCTCTGCCTTGCCCCTCACCTGCCCCACCTCGTACTCCAGCACCACCTTCGCGCCGTCCTGCGCCTTGCCGGTGAAGCCAATCACCGGGCCTGCTGCCCTCCCCGGCGCGGCGGTCCACTCCGTTGTCTCGTTGGCCGCGGCCAATCCTTCCGGCAACGAGACCACTTTCGCGCGAGCCGCAACAGGAGTAGTCGCCCGGTTGTTGACATACAGCGCAACCCGACCGCCCGCCGGTGACAAGTACAGGCCGCGGTCCCAGGTCACCTCGGGCGCCGGAGGCGGGGGCAGGGGAAGCTCGTCCATCCCCAGGCGCTCCAGGATCGCCAGCGCATACGGAACCATGCGGATCTGCATGGCGTAGGTCTTACCCTCGCCGCCAGGGCCGCGCTGCATGCTGTCGCCAAGGGATCGCACCAGCATCTCCCGGTAGCGGTCATCCCGCGTCAGTTCGTAGGCATACGCCAGGCCCTCGCAGGCCATCCAGGTTCCCGCGTGGGTGGAGCTCTTGTCGAACTGGGTGCATTGCGCGTACTGGAAGTTGTTTTCGTCCGGGTGCCACATGCGCGTGTACATCCAGTCGCAGTTTCGTGCGATGGCGTGCTTCAGGTCATCTCGGGGCTCGATCAGATCGAGGGTGCGCAGCGCGGTCATGTCCACGCCGCTCATGAAAACCTTGCCGCCCATGTGCTGCGGCTTGTGTTCGCACTCGCCGATGGCATGGGCCCAGACGCCCGTTCCCGGGTCCTGGCGCGCAACCATATGGTCGCAGAAAAGCCGGGCGGCATTGAGCAGGTACGGGTCGGCCTTGACCGCATAGCCGCCAAGCACCGCGAGGGTCGCCCAGCCGTAGTTGCGGTGGATCTGGTCCTGCAGGCTCTGGGTGTATGCCGTGGCCATCCAGTCGGCAACCAGTTCGGCGCTCTCCAAGTGTCGCCTGTCCCCGGTCAGGCAGTACGTCGCGTAGGTGCCCTGGGTCCAGGTGTGGCCAATGTCGTGCCCGCCGCTGTCGATCCAGAACTCGGAGCCCGGCACCCGCTCCATCCCGAAGCCCCCCGTGTGCCCCAGACCGTGAATGTGGACGCGCCCAACCTGGTTCTGCTGGGGCGAAGCGTTGATGATGTCCACCGCCGCCGTGTGCCGCGAAGCTTCTTCCGCCCGGTCGAAGAACGCCAGGTCTCCGCTACGGGCGAACTGCAGGAGCAGCCCCCACTGCAGGTCATACTCCTGATTCCCCCAGTTCACGCCGCGCTCGCCGTACCAGTCGCCGAAGTTCATGTAGCTGTACTCGCGCACCCGCTCGCGTGCGTCGTTGATCCGGGCGAGACCGCGCCGCACGTAGTCCTGGAAGGAGGTGAAGAGCCCCTCCTTTTCGGGCGCGATGTCCATCAGGGCCCCGGAAGCGCAGTAGTGCTCAGGCTCCGCTGCGAGAAGCCGCGTCGCCTGCCACTGCGCCGCCACAGTATCCGGGCTCTGATCCGGCGAAGCGAAGTGGAACAGAATGTCATGGCTCAAGGCCACGCCGCACGGGACCTGGTAAGCACCATCCCTGAACCAGTAGTAATGCTGGGTTTTCAGCTTCGGGTCGGTGTGCTGCGCGTACTGGTCGGCGGGCAGTTCCGGCAGCAGTCCCAGAGACAGCTCACCGTTCTCCGAGCGACTGATGGCCTTCGGGTAGAGCTGCCAGAAATCCCGCAGGCACAGGGTCGCACGGGCATTCTCACCTTGCGCGCTGATGACGCCCAGCGGACGACCTTCTGACTCCGTCCGGGTGTCGCCTTCGGTCGTCACGGTATGGCTGTCGTAGTCCTGAAGCACCCGCGTGGGCGCCTGGTTGCCCTGGCCGGTGTTCATCGTCAGGGACAAGCTTTTTACCGCCGTCATGGTCGGGGGCATCGCCGACGCGCCCTCGCCGTTGATCAGCGTGAAAACCGTAGGAATCCCCGCGAAGCCCGCGTGGAAGGTCATCCGGCAGCGGTAGCGCATAAGCTTGCCGCCATCTTCAGCCTGCAGCGGGCCTTCGGCGAGCAGCACCGCGCGGGTCGGCCCGATCTCCTCCCACCGTAGATCCACCGGGCCAGCCTTGCTGGTATAGCGCTTGCCGGCCTTGTCGGTGAGAACGATTCCGGGCTGGTCGGCCGGAGCAACCACCTCATCCTCCGCGAACCGCCCGTCGCCATTGAGATCCACGCGCACTTCGCCGGGCGGCGCGAACCCGTTGCGGCTGATGCGCGCCTGGAGTATGCCGGTAGACACCGTCAGCCCTGTCTCATCCTCGGCAACGGTGACAAGCTGCGGGCTGTCGGCCTGCACCTCCTCCCCGTACTCCAGCTCAAAGGGTCCGCCTGCCCCGTCCGGAAGGCTCACCAGCACCCACTTGATGCTCCCGTCGGGCCACCAGCCGAGAGCTCTGAAGCTGGCCGGGACCGGTTGCCCCGCGGCATTGATCACCCGGCAATGCTCAACAGAAGCCAGCGCGCCGGAGGGCAGCGGGACCCCGCCCTCAACCGGCCAGCCACCCGACTCCGCGCCTTCCGAGACGCCGACATGAAGGCGAACGCTCTCCCGTCGAGCAGTTCCGGCCTCCAGGCTCAACGGTTCGGCCACAAAGCGCACAAGCTCAGAGCGCAGGCGTCCCCCGGCCGTCTCCACTCGCGCGCAGTAGGCCTCGCCGCGCCGCAGGCCTGCAAGGGTGACCTTGTGGCTGTAGCCGCCCTGGATCGGGGATTCCTGCCTTCGCGTGGGCTGGTCGCCAGGTCCCCAGATGACCGCTGCACTATCGGGGTAGTTGGTGAGCCAGCAGATATCCACACTGACCAGTTCGCCCGTCTGATCCGGAGCGCAGTAGGCCGACAAGTGACTGATCTCCAGGTCCCGCGGCTTGGGCGCGCTCGCGGCCAGGAAGACCTCGGATACCTGGAAGTCCTGCGCAGGCTCCTGCGCCGTGAAGCGGATCGGCTGGCCTTTCGCCAGTTGCACGGGCTCGCGAGTGGTGTACAGGTGGAACAAGCCGTCATTTTCCGCAGCCACAGCCCGCGCAACCTGGGTCCCCGCAATGTCAACGGTCAGCGTCTCGTCCCCTACCGCGCTGTCCTGAACCACGAAACACAGATGGAAGCGGCCATCCGCCGGCGAGACGAAAGTTGCAGTGGCTCCGGGTCTCTCCGGCACCACCGCGCGGTCGAACAGGCGCATCCCCTCCAGTTGCGCCTCCGCCGCCGGGAGATCGATGACCTGCAGCCTGCGCAGATCATCGCGCCAGCCCAGCCAGGGCATCTCCACCTTCAGGTTCTCGGAGCGGAACTCCGACGCGCTGCCTGCCCGGGGTTTCGGCCGGTCGGACTCGCCCGGCCCGTAATGCACGAACCACTCGGTGAAATCAGCGTCGGACGTCTCCGGGCGGCGGTGACACAGGACATGGGCGCGGGTCTCGGTATGGCCGTCCTCGGTGTGGTTCATGCGCAGGTCCATGCTCATCCAGACCGACTTGCCGTCGATAATCCCGCGCAGCCGCCGGTCCATCCCCGCCACTCCCGCATTGATGATGGTCGGTGCAAAGCCGCCGTCCACGCAGGTGAGCATCACGTCCACGCCAAGGGCGAAGTCCTGCCGCCCGGTATCCGTGCGGTTATCCGCGTCGAGGTAAAGAATCAGCACCGTGCCGGGGCCCACGAAATCCTCGGCGAACTCCAGCTTCCAGATGTAGCGGTCCTGCCCCACATTCCCGAAATGCACCCGGGTCACGTCCGGAGCGACTTCCCGGGCCTCGCGCACCGTCCTGTCGTCCACGCCGCACACGCCGTCATCCAGCACGAGGTACATTGGCTCGGCGATGTCCACATTGCTCCCCAGGGCCAGTTCCACGCCATCGGGGATACCGTCGCGGTCCGCATCGGGCTGGTCGGTGGCGAGGTTGGACAGCGGTGGCTCCGGCAAAGGCGGGCCAATCCGGGGCTTCACCGCGCCGACAACCGGCGGCAGGTCCACCACCACCCAGTCCATGGTGTCGGAGTCGTCTGCTTTCGGCGGCGAGACGTGGGACAGCGCTTTGAAGCGCAGCTTACCATCGGCATTGCCCTCGCCGATGGCCGCGTCGGTGCTGATGTACAATGTGTTGTCCACGACGGCCAGGCGCGCCGGGCCACGCTGAAGACCTTTGGTGTGCTCAGCGGTGGTGAACTTCCCGTTCTGCTGCACGTACATGATGTCCGTGCCCTGGTTCGCCTTCACGTCCTGGCGGCCGGTGCCGAGGTCGCGATCCATGTCCAGGTACAGGATGAACGTGTTCCCGTCCGCCACATAGTCTCCGGCGAAGGTCACCCGGAACAGCCAGCGGTCTGCCGCGATGTTCGCCAGGCCGATCTCCAGGAAGTCCGGCGCGTCCGCGAAGCTGCTGCTGAGCGACCGGTCGCCGCCTTTGGCGCTGCCGTCGTACGCCAGGCGCGTGAACTCCTGTGCGCGCTGGACGGAGGAGCCAAGATCCGCCTCCACTGCATCCGGTATGCCGTCGCCATCCGCATCCTGTGCCAGAGCGGGTATGCTGCACAGGAGCAATGCGAGGAGTGCGATGACAATGAGCTTCATCTCTTTGCCTCCGGGTGTCGGTTTCGGGTTAGGTTCCCGGGCCGAGGTCTGTTATCCTGCCGGGAGCAAACGAGCCTCTACCCGGCGTTAGTCATACGGGGTGATGAATGCATGCCGGAAGTCCTCATCGTAGACGACGATCCGGGCGTTGTTGATCTGCTCAAGATGTACCTTGAGAAGGCGCAGTACACCGTGCGCACCGCGGACACGGGACCGGGCTGCCTCGAGGCGTTGGACAAGCGCAAGCCCGATCTCGTGCTGCTGGACATCATGCTGCCCGGTATGGATGGGTACGAGGTCTGCCAGGCTGTGCGCCAGAGGCACGATGTCCCGATCATCTTCGTCTCTGCCCGCGATGACGAAGTGGACCCCATCATCGGCCTGCGAATGGGAGCGGATGACTACATCACCAAGCCCTTCAACCCGCGGGAAGTGGTCGCCCGGGTGGAGGCGGTTCTCCGGCGCTCCAGGCCCAAGCCCCAGCAGACCCTGGAAGCCGTCCGCATGGGCGATTTCGAGATCGACCCCGCAACCCGGGAGGTGCGGGTTAACGGTGTGGAAGTGGCATTGACGCCACACGAGTTCGATATCGTGCTGCTCATCGCACGCAGGCCCCGCATCGTCTTCTCTCGCCAGAGGATCATGCAGGATGTTTGGGGATATGACGAGAACTACGGCGACTACCGCACCGTGGACACCCACATCAAGCGCGCGCGACAGAAACTCAAGGATGCCGGCATGACCCGCTGCGTGATCGAGACCGTCTGGGGCACCGGGTACCGCTTCCTGTGCCAGTCCGAAGGGGAAGAGGAGGCTTAGTGAGCCAGGACGGGCTCGCCCGATCCCGCCTCGAGCATGTTCAGTAGCCTCTACTCCCGGCTGCTCAGTACCCACCTCTTGGTGGCCGTGGTCGCCCTGTCCCTGGTCGGCCTCCTGTCTACGCGCCTGTTCCGCCATTACTATGTGACGCAGACGCGTGAGGCTCTCGCTGCATCGGCCGAGGACATGGCGGCGGACATCGCGCGCCTCATGGACGACCCGGACCGCATCGAGCAGATCGGGATGATCGCCCGGACCGCAAGTCTCACCCTGGGCGGCCGGGTCTGCGTGTTCGACCATGAGCGCGAGGGCCTCATCGCCAGCAGCGACCTGAAGCCCGGCGCCGGATCCGGTCCCGACATCGACGAGCTTCTCTGCGCGGCCGGTACGTGCTCAAGTATCGACCACACTCGCAGCTACTGCTACCCCGGCCCGGTTATCTCGATCACAACCCCGATCCGCAGACCCGGCGAGAACACCGTTCGCGGCTCGCTGATTCTCCGCCGTCCCCTGCGGGAAGTCGAAACCACCCTTCGCACTGCCACCGGCCTGTTCATCGCGTCCGGCGCAGCCGCGGCCATACTCGCACTTGTACTCGCCGCAATGGCCAGCCGTTCCATCGCTCGTCCCCTGGCGGAAGTGGCTCACGCAGCATCAGACCTCGCCGACGGGGACTTCACAGCACGCGTTCGCCGGCAGGGACCACTGGAACTGCGAACCGTCGCAGCCAGCCTGAACCACATGACCGATGCCCTGGCGACCGCCTTCGCCGACCTGTCCCGGGAGCGCGAGCAGCTTGCGGATATCCTTGCCAGCATGCACGAAGGCGTGGTCGGCCTCGCGCCCGACGGTTCACTGGTCATGCTCAATGAGGGCGCCCGGGAGTTGCTTGAACTGCCGGAGCTGCCGGACAACGCCGCGCTACCTGACCTGGGCCTGCCAGAAGACGCGCTGGCGGACGTGCAACTACTGCTCAACGGCGAGAGTGAGAGCTTCGCGCGGGACATGGAGCGGGGCGAACGCATCCTGCGCCTGCGCGGCGCAAGGATCAGTGCGGCGGCCGGCGGCGCGGTGGTGGTCATCACCGACATCACCGAGACCGAGCGCCTCGAGCGACTGCGGCGGGAGTTCGTGGCCAACGCATCCCACGAACTGCGAGCGCCATTGACCTCAATCCGCGGCTACCTGGGTGCCCTCGCCGACGGCACCGCAGAGACCGAAGAGGAGCGACAGCGCTGCGTGAGGGTGGCCTCGGATCAGGCCGATCTCATGCGCAGGCTGGTGGACCAGCTGCTCGACCTGTCTCGCCTTCAGGCGGGCGTTGTGGCCTTCGAGCCGGAGGATCTCGACGTAACCACAGTGGTCAACGCCGCCGTGGATGCCCTCACTCCCGTGGCGACCGCAGCTTCCGTCGGCATCGAGTACCAGCGCCCGGACCCGCTCACCGTGCGAGCCGACGGCGACCGCCTGGTGCGGGTGGTCATCAATCTCGTGCACAACGCGATCCGGCATTCTCCGCCGGGCGGGAAAGTCCGGGTCTCGGCAGAGCAGTTGGACGGACCATCACCGGGGCAGGTCTGCGTCCTGGTGGAGGACGAGGGCCCCGGCGTGCCCCCGGAGCATCTCGCACACATCTGGGAGCGTTTCCACAAGGTGGACAAGTCGCGCGGCCCCGCGGACACCGGCGCCGGGCTTGGTTTGGCAATAGCGCGGGAGATTATCGCTGCCCATGGCGGCAGCGTTTTCGCCGAGAACCGGCCCGAAGGCGGCGCTAGGTTCGGGTTCATCCTGCCGCTGAATGATGGGGAGAGCGAATAGCCGAAGGGGCCAGGTCAGCACCGCGCCGTCTCTGTCGTAAGGCCCCGCAGGGGCCGTCCGCCTATAGCCAGGGGCGGAAGCCCCTGGGACAGGGCCTTCTCTTGATCCCGGAAGAGCCCCGAAGGGGCGACAGAACAACCCCTCACTGCTCCCGCAGCAGTTCCGCTCCCGCAAGCAGCACCGGCCCCGGGCCGTGTGGGTCATTCAGCATCCGGGGGCGCTCCCTGTAATAGTCCAGGCTGTTGTTCACGCCGGTTCCCACGCAGGTGTCCATGAGAGAACCGTCCCACAGCACCCGCGTTTTGAGCGCATCGAAGGCCTTCCGCGCCGCTGCCCCGCCGTCCAGGTCGACCCACCCTTCACGGCTCGACCGCGCTAGCGCGTACGCGAACATTCCGGTGCAAGAAGTCTCTTCCCACAGGTCCTCCATGTCCACGATCTGCCGCCACATCCCCGATTCAGCCTGGTGTTTTGCGATCCCCTGCACGTGCCGGTCCAGGATGCCCAGCAGCTTCGGGCGCTCCGGGTGATCCTTCGGCAATTGCCCCAGCAGTTCCACCTGCGCCAGCACCGCCCACCCGTTGCCCCTGCCCCACTTGTACCGCGAATGCCGCTGCTCGCGGTCGAACCACCCGTGGTACCACAGCCCGTCCTCTGCCTGCAGGCGCGAGGCGAAGTTGATGATCTGCTTCGCGGCGTCATCCCAGTATTCGGGCTTGCCGGAATATGTGCCCCACCGAGCCAGGAAGGGGACGCTCATATACAGGTCGTCGATCCACAGCGTCCGGCCCCGGCAGAGGGT